>DYMR01000215.1 GCA_020721485.1 Halothiobacillus neapolitanus
TAAGGTGGATGCAGATTACGCGGCATTGTGGCGCGATTTACCCAATGCCATTGGTCTAACCGATCGCGCGCATCCCAATGCCGTGATCGAGGCGGTGTGATATGGCGTCTGTACTCGATTTCCTCGGTGAGGCCATGATGGATGGGGCGGATTCATCCGCCTCATTAAACACCAACCCCCCAGCCAGCCAGCGAATAGACATTGATCGCATCAAGCCAGACCCAGAACAACCCCGTCGCCTTTTTGATGAAGAAAAGCTCGAAAACCTTGCCGCCTCCCTTCGGCAAATGGGTTTATTGCAACCCATCCTCGTGCGGGAAGAAGCGGAGCAAGTCATCATCATCGATGGCGAACGCCGATGGCGAGCAGCCAAATTGGCGGGGCTCAAGGATGTGCCCGTGGTATTCAGCGAGCAAGCGACTGCGCAGGTATTGCTGGCGCAAGTGGTGGCCAATGAAAACCGGGAGGGCTTGGCGGATATTGAACTGGCCAAGGTGCTTGATACCCTCAAACGCGAATACAAAATTACGGGGCGCGCGCTGGGCAAGCTTCTGAATCGTACCGATGCGCAAATTTCCCGCTTGATGCTGTTGGTTAAACAACCTGAGATTATGCAATTAGCCGAAGAAGGCGTGATTAGTTGCGCTGAACATGCGGCGCTATTCGCGGCGCTTGATCCTGATATTCAAGCCGAATTGGTGCATGAGGCGCGGGAGGGTCAAACCGCGCTGCGCTATCAGGATTTGACCGCGCGAAAGAACCAACCACAAGCGGCCATGCCGATTCAAAACACGGATCACACTGAGGAATCGGACATTGATTTAGCCCAAGCACAAGATGCCGATGATCTCGGTGCCATTCACAATTCAGGAACCGAATTACACAGCGTGCCCGCCGTTGGCGAGGTGGCGACCGACTCAATCCATAGGGCAAGCCCTGAGAGCGAAGAAAATCAAGCAAGCGAGCCTATTGGGGAAGAAAACCAAGCCAAGGCCAAAGGCTTAGGTAGCTTAACGCTCACGCCCGCGCAGTTTGTCGCCCTATTTGAGGATGATTACGCCATGCTCGACACCCTGACTTCAATTACCCTAAAAGCGCCCGCAGCGTTGATTGCCGAGCTATCGAATCGGTGCGCGGATTGATAAATCGAAATCCCAAGCGGTGTGTCACCTTAAACCTGTCCTCTCATTGAACAGCTATAAGGAGCACCTCATGAATACTCTGGCTCTGCCCACTTCACGGCTACTGACCACCGAAGAAGCGGCCAATTACCTAAATATCAGCAAAGAATTTCTCAAACGGATGCGTTACGGCCAATCCACTGGCGTCGTCGGCCCTGTTTATATGAAATTTGGCTCACAACCCCGCTACGATCTGCGTGATCTTGACCGCTGGGTGGATTATTACCGCACCAATGAAGGCCAAACTGAATCGCGGCAGGTTGCAGGTCACTAAGCATGGATGAGCCAATTAATGACCTACGCCGTAAACACATGCGAACAGCCGATGGCTTGGTGCCGTATTTGCTGGAGTTAAGAGAAATCAGCCAGTTGCTGCACACCTCGGTCGATACCATTAAATCTTTAGTCAATGCCGGTGAGTTTCCTGCCGCTGCGCCTTTCAGCGAAAATCCCGACAAAAAAACGCATCGATGGCTCACGCAGGAGGTCGCCGCTTGGCTGCACAGCCGCCGCCGGATTAATGATCATGGGCGTGAGATACCGGAGAAATTACGATGAAATTATTCCTCTCAGAAGACGAACTGTTCGAGCTGAGCGGCTACCAATCCAGGCAGTATCAAGCAAAGTGGCTCAGGGAGAATCTGTGGCCATTTGAAATTGACAAAGATGGTCGTCCGAAGGTTTTGCGCGCGACGGTTCTTGCGCGCCTAGGGGCGGAGATTCAAATGGATAAACGCCCCAAACTTCGCTTCTTGTAACCATGCGCCCGCGCAAAAAAAACCGCAATTTACCGCCTTGTGTCTACCTGAAGCATGGCGCATATTGGTTCGTTAAAAAAGGCAAGTGGACACGCCTTGCCGCTGATCTACCGTGCGCGCTGCGCGAATATGCCAAGCTCGCCGCCCCGCCAGAAAGCGGCATGATCGCACTGATTGACAAAACTTGGCCGCACATAATCAAAGGACTGGCACCGAGCACAGTTGAGCAGTATCGGCTTGCAGCCAATCGCCTGAAAGACATCCTCGCTGAATTTACACCAGAGCAACTGAGGCCGCGCGATGTCGCGGCAATTCGCGACCATTTCCGCGAAACGCCAAATCAGGCGAATCGATTCATCAGTTATCTTCGCAATGTAATGAACTATGCCGTGGATTGGCAGATTGTGGAATCAAACCCCTGCGTTGGGGTTCGTCGAATGTCAGAGAAAAAGCGTGACCGATACCTGACTGATGAGGAATACCGAGCAATTTACACCCAGGCATCCGAGAACATGAAGCCGATCATGGACATCTGCTACTTCACGGGGCAACGAATTAGTGATGTACTCGCTATTAAAATGAGTGACATCGACGACGAAGGTATCCATTTCAAACAGGGTAAAACAGGCACCAGATTACTGGTGAAAATGACACCTGAACTTAAAGTTGCTATTGATGATGCCAAAGCGTTACCTCGACCCACGCGAGGCACCACCCTATTCTGCACAAAGCGTGGAGGCAATCAATACAGCTACGCCACCGTTAAGAGCATGTACCGAAGTGCTGTTAGTAAGGCCGAGGTGGAACGCACCACGCTGCACGACCTGCGAGCCAAATCACTCACAGACGCGAAAAAACAAGGAAAAAATGCACAAGCCCTTGGTGGACACTCGACCGAGGCGATGACAAATCGGTATATTCGCAACCGTTCAACCATCGTGGCAGATGCGCCGAGTTTTAGACACCCAGTAGACAAATTAGACAAAATGGCAAGCAAGTGATTGATTCAAAACATAAAATAGAACACACCCCAATGATGCAGCAATTTTGGGCAATGAAACACGCCCACCCCGATGTATTGTTGTTTT
>DYMR01000216.1 GCA_020721485.1 Halothiobacillus neapolitanus
CTCATCGCCTACTGCGCCACCCAACCGGCACTGGCCGACGCTTTGGCGGGCATGCAAGCCTACCGCGCGCAATACGGCATCAGCGAATAGGTGGGGGTTGAGCAGGGCATTTGCCGAGCGTTGGCTTAAAACACCATGACATGATCGACTCGGTACTCGCCGCCCTGCTCGATCAGCACCATTTCGGCAACGAATTCGCCCGGCGCGCGGGTAAACCGCTGCCGCCAAACCAGTGCGACCGAGTGGGGTCGGCGGAAAATCGCCACCAGCGACCGATCAGCAAAATAACCCTTGTCCGCTTGGTACGCTCGACAAATCCCTTCGAATTGCGCGGGGGAGAAGCACGCTTTCAGGCGCTCGCTGAAATCACGAATGTGGCGCTCATAATCCACGGCGGTGGATGCCGCCATCAGGTTTTCCATCATCGGCTCGGCCACCAACAGGATGTCGGCGTCGGTTTGTTTGGCGAGTTCCATACGCCCGCTGCCGCCCGCTTATTTGCCTGCCGCTTGGCCGGTAATGACGGGGATGAGCATGGCGGCAGGGCGATAGCCAGGCAGCGCGGAGCCATCCGCCAGAATGATGTACGGCGTGCCGCTCATGCCGAGTTGTTCGGCCAGCGCCATGTTGGCGTCGATCATTTTGTCTTGGCAGGCAGTGCCCGACAGCGCTTGCCGCGCCATGGCTTTATCCAAGTCGGCAACGGGGGTTTTGCTGCACATGACTTGGGAGGATTCGACATACCCCGGCGAGCCCGCGCCCGCGCGCGGGGTGAGGATGGCCTGAACTTCGATGCCGGCCTGTTGCAAGGCGGGAATTTCGCGGTGCAGTTTTTCGCAGAACGGGCAAGTCGGGTCGGTCAGAATGGTGAGGGTGCCTTTTTTCGCGCCCTCTGCCGGGAAGAGAATTTTGTGGCTGGCCGGTACGGTTTTGAGCAGTTCGAGCCGCTGGGTGTTGCGCACTTGTTCGGTCAGGTTCACATGATTTTTCAGGTCAAGCAGGTTGCCCGCCAGCAGGTAATGGCCATCGGCGGTGACATAGGCAATCTGGCCGCCGGAAAGAATTTGGTACAAGCCGGCGACCGGGGTGGGGGCGACGCTCTGAACCGGCAGGTCGGGCATGTTCTGCGCGAGGCTCGCGCGGATGGCTTGCTCATCCTTCGCGGCGTCTGCCCATGCGGGGGCGGCAACCAGCGTGGTGGTCAACGCAACGGCGAGGCTGAGGGCGGTGGCGGTATAGGTTGTGCGCATGTCGATTCTCTGCAAATGATTCGGTGAATTTGACCGGGGAGCATAGCTTATCCCCGGGGGTGGTGGGTGGCGTGCAGCGCTTTGAGCCGCTCGGTCGCCACATGGGTGTAAATCTGGGTGGTGGATAAATCCGCGTGCCCCAGCAACAGTTGCAGCGCGCGCAAATCCGCCCCGTGGTTCAGCAGGTGGGTGGCGAAGGCGTGCCGCAGGGTGTGCGGCGACGGCAGCACCGCCAACCCGGCCTGTTGCGCGTGCAGTTTGATCCGGTACCAGAAGGCTTGGCGGGTCATTCCTTCGCCCCGTTCCGTGACGAACACGCTGGGGCTTTGCCGCGTGCCGAGCAAGGCCGGGCGCGCGCTGCGCAGGTATTCGGCCAGCCAGTGGGCGGCTTCATCGCCCAACGGCACCAGCCGTTCTTTGTTGCCCTTGCCTGTGACCCGCAACACGCCTTGCGACAGGCTTATCTGACCAAAATTGAGGCCAATCAGTTCCGAAACGCGCAATCCAGCCGCGTACAACACTTCCAGCATGGCCCGATCGCGCAGCCCCAACGCCTCGCCCACCGGCGGGGCATTCAGCAACCGCTCGACCTCGTGTTCCGACAAACTTTTGGGCAAGGCGCGGGGCAACCGGGGGGCGGGCACGGCGGCGGCGGGGTCATCGGGGCGGAACCCTTCACGCCGCATCCAAGCGAAAAACCGGCGCAATGCCGCCCGTTGCCGCGCGATTGATCGGCTGGTGTGCCCGCCGTTGAGCCGCGCCGCCAGCGCCAAGGACAACGCCTCCGTATCCGCCGCCCGCAGCGACAGCGGCAAGGCGCGCGCGGTCAAGAGTAAATCGCTGCGGTAGGCCGATTGGGTGTGGGCACTCAAGCCCTCCTCCAGCCACAGCGCCTGCACGAAGGCGTCGATTTGCGCCCGATCTTCCGGGCAAATGCTGTCTGTTGCCGGCGCGTTCATGCCACATTCATCCACAACACGGTGCCGAAACTGGGCGCAACGGCTTGACCAGACACGGCCTGACCAGACACGGCTTGCCCGGATAGAGATTGCCACGGCACCAGCCAAAATACGGGGAACGCCGGCGCGCGCGTCGGCAGCGTGCCCGACAGGTCGGTGCAATACACCAAGGCATCCACCGCCGCATCGTGGGCGAGGGCGTCGAACACCGGGCGAAAGTCCGTTCCACCGCCGCCCGCACGGGCATCCACCGTCGCCAACGACTGCACAGGGCGGTCTTCGTGAATGCGGTTGTCGCAGGTAATCAGCCGCAACGCGAGCGGCAATTGCGCGCGCAGCCGCTCGGCTTCCGCAAGAAATTGATCCATCCACGCCGGGTCAATCGAGCCGCTGACATCCACCGCCAACACCAGCGAGACGCGCCGCCCGCCCAAGCGCGGCAGCAACAGCGGCGGCGCGACACGGCGCGACGGGCGATCAAACTGCCAACGCTGATACGCGCGACGGGTAAGCCACACCGTGAGCAACGCGCGCCAGTCCATCGGGCGGGCGGGCGCTGTCAATGCCTGCCCCGCGCGACCGCCCCCCCGACCTTGACCGGCCACCCCGCTGCGCTCGCCCGAGGCCGCCGTCGCAGCGGCATCCCCCGCGTTTGGGGCATCGCCTGACGCCTCCTCTGGCGTCTCGTTCGGCGCCTTGGCGGAGGCATCGATGGGCTCGGCGGACGAGGCCGCGCGCGGGTTACCCTCTGGCCGCGCCATCATCGCCTCGCCGGGGTCCGAATCTGGCACGCCGCGCC
>DYMR01000217.1 GCA_020721485.1 Halothiobacillus neapolitanus
TATGCGTGGCGTAAGTACGCTTGTGCGGCGTGATTTTGCTGAATGCGCAGGCGGGCGTCGGCAGAGAGCGCCTGTTGCCGCTGCGTAATGGCCTGCGCCAAACGGCTGAAACGCGCTTCCCATTCGGCACGCATCTGCGTCAACGCGGGGCTGAGCGCCATCCCTTCGGCCATCGCTAAATCCACCGTCAGCTCGATCAATCGACGCGCCTCATCCATGCGGTGCAAGGCGTCCGCCGGTTCCGTCGGGTTTTCTTGAATGAGCCACGCGGCGGCTGATTGATCGACCTGTTCACCCAAACGCTCGAGCTTGGCGAGGCGATCGGCCAGTGCGTGAGAGGGTGCGGTCACGGGGCGGTACGGTGGCGCGCGTGTTAGGCGACGGCCGATTGCGGTTCGTTCGCCGCTGCACCGATCGCCGTCCAGGCTTCCTTGATTTGGCGGATCAAACCGTCCACCTCATCAAAGCCGGTCACATCGCGGCGGGCGCTGGCGTCAAGCAAGCGGCGCTCGCAGTAGTCATACAACTCGAACAGGCGCGCGGCCAATTCTGGGTTGGATTGCTCATCCAACCCGCCTTTGAGCCCCACCAAAATGTTCATCGCCAAGTTCACATTGCGCGCCTTGGCATCGTATTGGCCGGTCTCCATCGCCACCCGCGCCTTGGCCACATGCTTCAAAAAGCCTTCGTACAGCATTTCGACCAAGCGATGCGGCGAGGCTTGCTCCACTTCTGCCGACAAATCAATTTGCTGATAGTTATTCGCATAGGCTTTGGCGTACATGGTGCTTCCCCGTGTTGGTCTTGAAAGGCGGGCTGAGCCGCTTGGAGAATTTTATCGGCCAGCGCGCGTAAAACTTGAGCGCGCCGAGCGCCAGCCGGTCAATTAATTGAGCTTAGAAAGAAACGCCAGCGACTGGTTCATTTGCCCCACATACGAATCCATCGCCGTGAATTGATTCAGCAAGGTTTGCTGATATTGCTGCAACTGCGCCGTGAGGTCGGATTGTTGCTGCGTCAAGCTGCTGAGCTGGGTGTTGATGCTCTGGGTGCGGCTATCGAAGGTGCCGCCAAACTGCAAATACGGGTTGAGCTGCGCATCCACTTGCGCCACCAAGCCGGTGCTCGGCTGGGTGAGCAAGTTTTTCACGCCCGTCGGATCGGCCTGCAACGCGCTATTGAGCTTGCTGGTATCAAGCGACATCACGCCGTTTTGATCAATTTGCAGCCCCAAATCCGCAAGGTTCTGCACCGTGGTGCTGCCCGTGCTGATGTTGTTACCGAAAATCGACCGCAGCGCATTGTTCGTGCTGTTTGCCGTCGCATCGCCCAGCAAGGGTCCCGCCGTGTTGCTGGTCGAATCGTAGGAAGTCAGGCTACTGTAGGTGGTTTGGTAGGCGTTGTACTGCGTCACCAAGGTTTGCAGCGCGGTGGTCAAGGGCGAATAATCTGTCGCGACCGTGACGGTAGTCGGCGTGCCGACTTGTGCCTGCGTCAAATTCAGTGTCAACCCGGTAATCACCGAGCTGATCGTATTGGTGGCGCTCGTCACCTGCTGGCCATCCACCAAAATTTTGGCATCCTGCGCCGCCGCCACTTGGGTGAGATTGTTCGATGCCAATTGCGACAGACCACTGGCATCGGTGTTATTGCCGTCGCTATCCGCCGCCGTCACCGTCACCGCATTGGCCGAACCCGTCTGCATCGAAGTGAACACGAGTTTGGAGGTCGTACCGCCCGAACCGTTGTCCACATTGATGACGGACGCCTGCACGCTGGCGTTGCCCGACGCGCCATTGATATTGCTCACGATGGTCGAGAGCGAATCGCCCGCGCCCACGGCCACCGAAAAACTGCCTGAACCCGTGGTGAAGGTCAGCGTGCCAGAGCCCACCGTGCTCGATGCCGAGGCAAAGCCCGCCGACACTTGCTTTTGGGCTGTGGCGAGTTGATCGACCTCGATCTGATAAGTCCCCTGCGGCGTGCCGGGCGATGCCGTGGCACTCAGCAGCGCAGAATTGCCAATCGTGACCGACCGAGTGCGGTAGGTATCTATATTGCTGAGCGCATCAACCCCCGTTTGCACGCCCGACAGCCCACTTTTGAGCGTGCCCAAGGCAGAGAGCGTGGTATTGAGCGTGTTTTGCTTGTTGGTGATGAGCTGCTGCTGCGGCTGGCCTTCGGCATTCACTAATTGGGTAATCAGGCTGTTGATGTCCAGCCCGGAACCCAAACCGGAAAAAGAAATTCCGCTGGGGCTCAAAGAGCCTGCCATGCTGCTGGCGCCGATGCTCGAACTGGTACTGGACATTTTGCCTACTCCTGCCACCGCGATGCCGCGACTGCTCAGTGTTTTTATTGATCAGATTTTCACTGGTCAACTCTTCTCTGGTCAAATCTTCTCTGATTAAATTTTCACTGGTCAAATTTTCTCAGAAAGCAAGCTACCGGCGGGCGGGGTTTTGCTGTCCATCGACATCATTTCCTCACGCATTTTCAAAATTGCTTCCGCCGGAAACTGCTTGATGACCTTGTTGGTTTGCGGGTCAACCACCTTAATCACCACCTGACCCAACTTATCGTCGATCGAAAACTGCACCGAAGATTCCGCCGGTTGACCCCGCTTAATCATATCCTCCAGCGCTTGGTTCACCTCGGATTTTGTCGGCGCACGGGATGCGGCAGGCGCTGAAGCCGGCGCCACCGGTTGGGCGAGCACGGGCGGCGCAAGCGCAGGCACCGGCGCATCGACCGGCGGCGACTTTGGCACGCCCGAAGACGACAAAACATCCCGCCCGGAAACCGGGGGGATGCTATTGACTGGCAGTGAACTAATCCCACTCATGATGCTTTTCCTCCACAACTGCCCAAACCCGTCGATTCAAGCAGCAATTCAAGCGGCGCATCGTGATCGGGGACGCCGGCCTCAGGCCGACATCACCGATTCAAGATTACCGCAGCAAGCTCAACACCGCCTGCGGGGCTTGGTTGGCCTGGGTCAACAT
>DYMR01000023.1 GCA_020721485.1 Halothiobacillus neapolitanus
TATTCGCCGTTCGCCATTGCGATGCTGTTCGTGTTTTACGAAGTGTTCGGCATTTTGACCAACTTTGTCGGCGGCTGGTTGGGCGCGCGCATGGGCTTGAACCGCACCATGCAAATTGGCACCGCCTTGCAAATCGGCGCGTTATTGATGCTCACGGTGCCGGCGGCATGGCTGACCGTGCCGTATGTGATGGCGGCGCAGGCGTTGTCCGGCATTGCCAAAGATTTGAACAAAATGTCGGCCAAAGCCGGTGTGAAATTGGTCGCGGGGGCGCAACAGGATCGGCTGTTTGCTTGGGTCGCGTGGATTACCGGTTCTAAAAATGCCCTCAAGGGTCTGGGATTTTTCTTGGGTGCCGTGCTGTTGGCGGCCTTGGGTTTTGCCGGGGCGAATGCGGCATTGGCGGCGCTGCTGGCCTTGGGTTTTCTGGCGACGCTGTCGTTACCAGCCGGGCTGGGCGCGCTGCCGATCAAAGGCAAATTCCGCGCTCTGTTCGCGCAAGACCCGGCGATCAACTGGCTCGCGGCGGCGCGGCTGTTTTTATTCGGCGCGCGGGATGTGTGGTTCGTGGTGGCGCTGCCGGTGTATCTCGTGTCGCTGGGCTGGAGTTTTGAGTGGGTCGGCGCGTATTTGGCGCTGTGGGTGATTGGCTACGGCGTGGTGCAAGCCTCGGCGCCGGCGTGGTTTCGCCATCGGCAGCGCGCGCCCGATGCCGCTGCGGCCTTATCGTGGGGCCTGGGGCTCATCGCCACGCCCTTGCTGATTGTCGCTGGGTTGTGGTTGGGCGGGCCGCCCGGTTGGGTCATTACCTTGGGGCTGGCAGTGTTCGGCGCGGTGTTCGCGATGAACTCGGCCTTGCATTCGTATTTGATTCTGCACCATTCCAGTTGGGACAAGGCGTCGATGAATGTTGGGTTTTACTACGCGGCGAATGCGGGCGGGCGCTTGCTCGGTACGGTGTTGTCGGGATTTAGCTATCAGCACATCGGCATGATCGGCTGTTTGCTGGTTTCCACCGGCTTTCTGGCGCTGGCGGCACTGTTGATGCGGCAAATGAATCTGCGGGTGGATGCGGCGAAGGCGTGACGATTTGCCCGCCGCCAAGTACCATGCAGGGCTGGCTGGCCGAAGCTGAGCCACTTTGTTGAACGAGCCCGAGCATCATGACCCAACACGCCACCGACGACCTGCGCATCCTTGAAATTCACAACCTGCATTCCCCCGATGAAGTGCGGGCGCAGTTTCCTTTGACCGAACGCGGCGCACAAACGGTGTTTGAAACCCGCCGCGCGATTCGTGCCGTGCTCAATCAAACCGACGATCGGTTGTTGGTGGTGATGGGGCCGTGTTCGATTCACGATGTGACCGCCGCGCGGGAATACGGCGCGCGGTTGAAATCGCTGGCGGACGAGGTGCAAAACGACATCCTGCTGGTGATGCGCGTGTATTTTGAAAAGCCGCGCACCACGGTCGGCTGGAAAGGGCTCATCAATGACCCGAATCTGGATGGCAGTTTCGAGATCAACAAAGGGCTCGGCGTTGCGCGCCACCTGCTGGTCGATTTGGCCGATATGGGGGTGCCGGCGGCGACGGAATATCTGGATTTGATTAGCCCGCAGTATGTGTCCGATGCGGTGGCTTGGGGCGCGATTGGCGCCCGCACCACCGAATCGCAGGTGCATCGTGAATTGGCGTCCGGCTTGTCTTGTCCGGTGGGCTTCAAAAATGGCACCGATGGCGGCCTGCAAGTGGCGATTGATGCCATCCGTGCGGCGGCGCGTCCGCATCACTTTCTTTCCGTGACCAAAGCCGGTCAGTCCGCGATTTTTTCCACGGCGGGCAACGGTGATTGCCACATCATTTTGCGCGGCGGCAAGCAGCCCAATTACGATGCGGGCAGCGTCAACGAAGCCTTGGAGAAACTTCGGGCGGCAGAATTGCCCGAGCGGTTGATGATCGATTTTTCGCACGCCAACAGCCAAAAACAACACGCACGACAAATTCAAGTGGCGGAAGCCGTGGCGGCGCAAGTCGCGGCAGGCAATGCCGGCATCATCGGCGCGATGGTCGAAAGCCACTTGGTGGGCGGGCGGCAGGATGTGCATGCCGATCGCGCCTTGGTGTACGGCCAAAGCATTACCGATGCCTGCATCGCGTGGGAAGACAGCATTCCGCTGATCCACCGCTTGGCGGAGGCGGTGCGGATGCGGCGCGCGGGCGGCGGTGTTTGGTCGAACGAGACCAATCCGCACGAAAGCTGCGGCCATGAATCGAGTCATTGAGACGGCGAATGGATGAGGGGCGGGCAGATAGCCCCCCGCCGCTGATTTCGCGAAGGAGATTCCGGTGAAAAACGGCAACGCAATCAAGCACACCCGACTGGGGTTGAGCGCCACGATGCTGCTGGGCTGCCTGTTTGGTGGCGCGGTGGTGCTGGGTTCGATGGCGCAGGCGGCGGAGGGCAAGAGCGCTGGCGCGCCGACGGTGATCGACAGCGAACCCACTGCCGTCACCGTGTTGCCGCAGGGGGCCTGGGTTACGCGCCAGATCAGTGTGGATTTGCCCGCCGATGGGGCGGAGGCGATTGAGATCAGTGGCTTGCCGGTCGGGTTGGATCGTGCCAGCGTCCAATTGACCAGCGCGCAAACCGACCTCACCGCCCCGATTCAGTGGCAGCCACAACCGCCGGAACAAACCCCTGCTTGGGCGGCGTTGGAGCAACTGAAAACGGTGCTGGATCATCGGGTGGGCAAAGCCGCCGCCGCTCTGCAAGCCGATCAAATCCGCTTGCAAATTTTTCAGGCGCAAATGGCCGCGCCGGAACGATTGGCGGGGCAAAAATCCCCGGTGGCGGGCGCATTTTTGACGGATTCCGCCGCGAAAGCCCGATTCGATCGGCTGCTCAACACCCTGATCGACGATCAGCGCTTGGCACAAAATGACTGGGATGACTTGGTGGCCGCGCGCGCGGAGTTGGACAAAAAATTTGCCGAACTCAAAAGCCAACCGGCGATGCAGTCGGCGGTGCTGACCCTGTCGCGCCGGCAGGCGGGCACTGCGCCGGTGCATCTCACCCTGCGCTATCTGGTGCAGGACGCTCAGTGGTGCCCGCTGTATCGCGCCGATTTGCGCTGGGCGCCCACCAGCGGCAAGAACGATGAAGCCGGTTCGACTGTCGATGTGGCGCAAATTCATTGGTCGATGGTGGCCGAAGTCAGCCAGAACAGTGGGGAAGACTGGTCGGGCCTGCCCTTGACCCTGTCGCTGCAAGACACGCGCCGCTATGTGCCCGCGCCGCACCTTCACCGCTGGACCATCGGCTTTACGCCGCCCGTGCAGGCGCCTCGGCTGGAAATGCAGCCTCAAGCCCTGCGGGCGATGGCGGCACCGGCGAACGACAGCCTGATGGCGCTGACCAACGACAGCGGGTTTCAGGCCGAATTTCACAGCAAACAGCCGGTCACGGTGCGAAGCCAAAGTGCGTCCGCGACGGGTTCGATCACGATTCCGCTGATGCAACAAACGGTGGCCGCCGTGCCGGACATTCTGATTGCGCCGCCAACGCAGACGCAGGCCGTGCTCACCGCGCGCTTCACCCCGGAACTGAGCGATGCCCTGCCGCCGGGCGAGTGGCAATTGTTTGTCGAGGGCAGCCAAGTGGCGCAAATTCATCGCCCGGCGTTGTTGCCGAAAGACACACTGCGGCTGAGTTTTGGCGCCGATCCGAAAGTGCGGGTTAAGTACCGTGCCGCACCGGATCAGCGCGAAGAAAACGGCTTGATTGGCAAATCCACGCAAATGCAGCGGGCGTTCAGCGTCGAATTATCCAGTCAACATGCCCGCGCGGTGCCGGTCACGGTGCTGATGCAACTGCCGGTTGCGGTGGATGCGGAAATTTCGGTCGAACCGCTCAGCGCCGCCACGCCGCCGACGACCAAACAATTTGAGGGCACGGATGGCGTTTGGGCTTGGTCGAATCAGCTCAAACCCCAACAAAATCTGACGATTCAATTCGGCTATCGGTTGCGTTGGCCGTCGGATAAAACCGTGTATGGATTGCGTTGATTTTTGTGATGGATAAGCCGTAAAGGAGTACGAACATGTTGGATTTGGTCTTGGCGGGCGGCGGCATGATGGTGCCGATCATTCTGGCCTCCGTGGTGGCGTTGGCGATTGTGATCGAGCGGCTGTTCGCGCTGCGCTACAGCCGGTTGATGGGTGGGGATCCGGTCGGCACGGTGGAAGGCTGGCTGGCTTCGGGGGCGGGCGGCATCACCGCGTTGCGTTTGAGCGAATTGGCGCGGATGTCGCCGTTGGGCATGGTGCTGGCCGCCGGTTTGCAAGAGGCGAGCGATCCGACCGCGATGCGCCACCGCATTGAAGATGCGGGCCGGCATGTCGCCCACCAAATGGAGCGCTACCTCAATACCTTGGGCACCATTGCCGTGATTTCCCCGCTGCTGGGCTTGCTGGGCACGGTGGTCGGCATTATTGATGTGTTTCAGTCGATCACGCAGGCCGGCGGCGCGGCAGGGGTGAACCCGGAGCTGCTCGCCGGTGGGATTTCCAAAGCGCTGGTCACCACGGCGGGCGGGATCATGGTCGCGGTGCCGGCCTATGTGTTCCATCGCTTTTTCCGGGGTTTGGTCGATGAGCGCATCATCGACATGGAGCGCGAAGCGATTCGTTTGGTGGATGTGTTGCACCCGACGGCAGCGGCGGCCGCCCCGGTTGCCGCAGCGGGCGCAGCCGCGCCGGCAGGTCGGAGGGCGAATCCGTGAATTTTCGACCGAAACCGCGCGAGGAATTGGAATTAAATCTCATTCCTTTGATCGATGTGATCTTCATGTTGTTGATTTTCTTCATGTTGACGACCACTTTTATCCATGACCGCGCCCTGAACATTACCTTGCCCGTGTCGAACCAAGGCAGCGAACAGCGCGCGCCGGTGCAGGATCATGTGATCGAAATTGCTCAGGATGGCCGGATTGCCCTGGATGGCCATGTTCTGGCGACCGATCAACTGCTGTCTACGCTGCGACCTTTGGCCAAGGATGGTCGCCCGTTCGTGGTGTGGGCGGATGCCAATGTGGTGAATCAAAAAGTGGTGACGGTGCTGGATCTGATTCGGGCGGCGGGCATCACCAAAGTGGGCCTTGGGACGCAGCCTCTCAAATGACCAGCGCCGCGCCCGCCTCGGGGTTTTCCACCTACCGACGATTGCTGGGCTACACGCGGCAGTATTGGCGCGTGCTGGTGCTGGCGATTGTCGGCATGGTGCTGGCGGCGCTCACGGAGGTGGCTTTTGCGGCTCTGATGAAACCGCTGCTCGATGGCAGTTTTGTCCATCGTGATCCGGCCACCATTCACGCCATGCCCCTGCTGTTGCTGGCGGTTTTTTTGGCGCGAATGATCGGGGAATTCGTGTCGGATTACGGCATGGCCTGGGTGGGGCGTTCCGTGATTCATGATTTGAAACGGGATGTGTTCGAGCAGGTCTTGCATCTGCCGGTGCGGTTTTTTGATCGCACGCCGGGCGGCGAAATTCTCACTCGGCTCAATTACCAAAGCGAGCAAGTGTCCGAGGCCGCGTCGCGGGCACTCACCACCCTGATTCGGGATTCGGTCACGGTCGTCGGGCTGTTGGCGTGGATGCTGTATTTAAGTTGGCAGCTCGCCTTGTTTTTATTGGTGCTCACGCCGGTGTTGGTGGGTTTGGTCGCGGGGATTTCGCGGGCGTTTCGGCGCTATGCGCGGCAAATTCAAGCCTCGATGGGCGGCGTGTCGCATGTCGCGGAAGAAGTAATTTCTGCCCACCGCGTGGTTAAGTTGTACAACGGCGAGCCCTTCGAGCGGGCGCGCTTTGCCGAGATTAACCGGAGAAATTTCAAAGACTTCCTGAAAATGCAGGCGGTCAATTCGGTGGCATCCCCCTTAACGCAACTGATTCTGGCGATTGGCATTGCCGGCATCATTTGGTTTGCCACCAGCGGCGACCGGATGCAGCAAATCAGCGTCGGGACTTTTGTCTCGTTCCTCACCGCACTGAGCCTGATGCTCGCGCCGATGAAGCGTTTGATCGGCGTGAATGCGGTGTTGCAGCGGGGCATCGCGGCGGGTGAAAGCTTGTTCGGCTTGATGGACGAACCGCGCGAGCCGGACGAGGCCGCAGTGTTGCCCGCGTTGCGGGTCAGCGGGGCGATTCGGCTGGTGGATGCGGGACTGCGCTACGCACCCGATGCGCCGTGGGTGCTGTCGGGCGTGAATTTGACGATTTCTGCCGGCCAAACCGTGGCCTTGGTCGGGCGAAGCGGCGCGGGGAAATCCACCTTAATGGCCGCGCTGCCGCGATTTGTGCCGCTCTCGACGGGCGCTATTTTGCTGGACGATTGGCCGATTGATGCGCTGTCGCTCACCGATTTGCGCCGCCAATTCGCCTATGTGTCGCAAGATACGGTGCTGTTTCATGCCAGCGTGGCGGCCAACATTGGCTACAGCGATGGCGCGGCGTTTGATCGCGCGCGGGTCGTGGCGGCGGCGGACGCGGCCTTTGCCCGGGAGTTCATTGAGGCGCTGCCACAAGGGTTTGAAACCTTGGTGGGCGAGAACGGCGTGCTGCTTTCGGGCGGACAACGACAGCGCTTGGCGATTGCGCGGGCGCTGTATCGTGATGCGCCGATTTTGATGCTCGATGAGGCGACTTCCGCGCTCGATACCGAGTCCGAGCGCCATATTCAGGCCGCGTTGGAAAACCTGAGCCGAGGGCGAACCACCTTGGTCATCGCCCATCGACTGTCCACCATCGAGCGCGCGGATTGCATCGTCGTGCTCGATCACGGGCGGGTGGTGGAAATGGGCAGTCACGCCCAATTGTTGGCGGCGGAGGGGGCTTATGCCGCCTTGCATCGGCTACAGTTCAAGACTGTTGCCGCCTTGGATGCTTAAATTCATGAAACTGAGCCGCCATGCCTGAACTGCGTTACCCGGCATTCTGGCAGCGACGCGGGCTACGCAGCCTGCTGTTGTGGCCGCTGTCGGTGTTGGTGTGTGCCGTGGCGCGGCGCCGGCGGGCACGCGCAGCGGCGGGGCAAGGTGACGGGCGGCTGCCTCGCCCCGTGTTGGTGGTCGGCAATCTCACGGTGGGCGGAACCGGTAAAACGCCGGTGCTGATCGCGTTGGCGCAAGCGCTGACAGAGGCCGGGGTGGCGGTGGGCGTCATCAGCCGAGGCTATGGTGTCACCATCGGGGTCGAGCCGGGTGATGTGTCCGAAGCGCAGAGTGCGGCGGAAGTCGGCGATGAACCGTGGCTGATTCACCAAACCACCGGCGTTCCGGTGATGGTGCATCCCGATCGCCTGCGGGCGGGTGCCTCCTTGTGCGCGCGCTACCCGGAAATTCAGCTGATTTTGAGCGACGATGGCCTTCAGCATCACGCCTTGCTTCGGCGTTGGAACTGGATCGTGCTGGATGCGCGCCGAGGCTTGGGCAATGGGTTTTGCCTGCCTGCCGGCCCCTTGCGTGAACCGGCAGCTGCCGCGCTGGCCTCCGCCGCCGTGGTGCTGGTCAATGGTGCG
This sequence comes from Halothiobacillus neapolitanus, assembly GCA_020721485.1. Classification (GTDB taxonomy): domain Bacteria; phylum Pseudomonadota; class Gammaproteobacteria; order Halothiobacillales; family Halothiobacillaceae; genus Halothiobacillus; species Halothiobacillus neapolitanus_B. The sequence continues at coordinate 7,575 of DYMR01000023.1, forward strand.
GCTGAGGCGAGCGCGGCGCAGCGGTTGGGCGGCGAGCGGGCAGTGCCCATTCGTTTTGAGCTCACCGGCATGAAGGATTTATATACCGGCGACATTCTGCCCTTGGCGGATTTTTTGGCCGGGCAGGGCGCTGAACCCTTGATCGCGCTGGCGGCGATCGGCAATCCCGACGGGTTTTTTGCCGCGCTCACCGAGCAGGGGCTAACGATTGAATCCTACGCCTTGGCCGATCATGCTGCCGTGCCGCCGGGATTGCGGCACCATTTGCGCCGCAGTGGACAAGTCGTGGTGATGACCGAGAAAGATGCCGCCAAATGGGTGGGGCAGCGCCCCAGTTGGCATAATCAAGCCGGTCAAGTGTTCGCGGCGATGGGACGCATCGACTTCCCTGCGGGCTTGGTTGATGCCCTAATCGTCGAACTGAAGGCTGAATTCTTAGTCGATAAATCAAACGACAACTCATTGAAATAAGAGGTTTTTATGAATAAGTCATTGCTGGAAATTTTAGTGTGCCCGGTGACCAAAGGGCCGTTGATTTACCGCCCAGAGGCGAACGAGCTGATTTCGCTCTCGGCGCGCTTGGCCTATCCCATTCGGGACGACATTCCCACCATGCTCGAAAGCGATGCGCGCACTCTCGGCGAGGAAGAATATGCCCGTCTGCGCGCGGCGCATCCCGCCGTGGGCGAGGCCGGTTGAGGCGGACGCAGCATGTTTGAAGTCATCATTCCGGCACGCATGGGGTCGAGCCGCTTGCCCGGCAAACCGTTGGCCGATATTCATGGCCGACCGATGATCGCTTGGGTGCATGACTGCGCCTTGGCGAGCGGCGCGGCGCGCGTGCAGATTGCGTGCGACCACCCCGACATTGCGGCGGCGGCGGTGGCCTGCGGTGCAACGGCGGTTATGACCCGCGAAGATCACCCGTCCGGCACCGATCGCTTGGCGGAGGTGATCGACCGCTGCGCCTTGCCCGATGATGCACTGATCGTCAATTTACAGGGCGATGAACCCCTGATGATTCCGGCGCTGCTCAGCCAAGTGGCGCAATTGCTGGCCGCGCATCCGACAGCGGCCATGGCCACCCTGATGGTGCCGATTACCGACCCGGCGGAATTCACCGATCCGGCGGTGGTGAAAGTGGTGGTGGGCGGCGGGCAGCAGGCTCTGTATTTTTCTCGCGCACCGATCCCGCATGACCGCGATGCCAGCCTGCCGCCCGGCAGCGTCTTGGGCTACCGCCATCTTGGGCTCTACGCGTATCGGGCGGGCTTTATTCGCCGCTTTGTCGCAACGCCCATGGCGGAGCTGGAATCGCGCGAAAAGCTCGAACAACTGCGCGCCTTAGCAATGGGCGAAACCCTGGTGATTGCCGAAGCGCTCGCCATTCCCCCGGCGGGCGTCGATACCCCCGAAGATTTGGCGCGGGTTCGGCGCGTATTGGCTTAGCCGCTGTTCGAACCAACGCGAAACGGTCCTTCGCTTTGCGGGGCGGCGGTTTAATCTGTTTGGCTAATCAGCTTGGGGATTGGCTCGGGTGCAAGCCTTCCCCCTTGAGGGCTTCCCCCTTGAGGGAGTGGGGTGCAGTCCGTTGGGCACATCGGTCGGATGAAACTCTCCTTCCCCCTTGGGGGGAGGGGCGACCGTTGGGCACATCGGTCGGGTGCAACTCTCCCTCCCTTGATGGGGCAGGGGCAGTTCGTTGGGCACATCGGTCGGGTATAACTCTCCCTCCCCCTTGAGGGGGGAGGGCCGGGGTGGGGGTGTCAAATTCAAATGATGGCGCACTCAAATGATGGCGCACTCAAAGCACCCTCATCGCCCACCGACCCCCAAGGAATGGAAGGTTTTATCGATCGGAGCGATCGTCGGCGGGCGCTGCTGCGTCGGTTGTCGGCCGAGCCTTGCCGCGTTTGAGTTTGACCAGAATAAACACCAGCCAGAACAACAGCACCAGCACCCCGGCGCCGTAGCCTAAATACGCCGTGGCCAGCACGATGCTGCCCAGCACGATGCTGATGAGCAGAAATTCGTAGGTAGATCGTTGAATACGCATAGAAAACCTCGAAAAAATCAGTCGGTGTCACCCAGCGCGCAGCGCCCGGTGACGATGAAAACCGCCGCATCTGTGGCGCGCCCCGTGAAGCGGAACTGGGTGCCGGCGGGGAGTTGAAGCACATCGCCCGGCACCAGCGCCGATGAGAGTTCTTGCCCCGCATCGACCCACTGCATCAACCCGGCGCCCGAGTGCAGCATCAGGCTAACCATCGTTTCAGCAACATATCGCCCGGTGGTGTGCTCCGCCGGAATATGCCACTCGTGGAGCTGGGCGGGCTTGCCTGCGGGCGCGAGCGCGCGCCACGCGGAACCCTCTTCTGCGCTCACCGTGGGGCAAGCCGCGCGGTGAATCAGGTACGATGCCTCGGGCGAACGGACACCGCGTGGGCGGCGTGCCGAGCGAGCCGCCGAGTTTGGCGCAGGGGAAGCGGCATCGGGTGAATGAGACATGGCGTGGGCAGGAACCGCAGCAAAGTGAGCGAAAAATAACCGCCATATTGTACGGGTTTTCCTAGGTACTTCGGATAAATGATTGAGAACAAAACCGTGGACGATGTGATGCAAAACGAGCCGATGATTCCTGAGTTTCCCGAATCCGGGGACGAGCAGCGGGCTTTTTTCTTGGGGCAAACGGCGCGGTTGGATTGGGCGGAGCTTGCGCCGTTCTTTGCCCGAGGGCAGGTGGTCAGTGTGGCCGAGTCGGTCGATTTGATCGACGCGGCGTTGGCGATGGCGACCGATGATGCGCCCCGTTTGCAGGCGTGGATGGCGGAACATTCGGTGGCGGTGCTCGATACCGACCGCGCCAAACTCTGGGCGGAAGGATCGCTGGCGTTGTGGGCGGTGGTGGTGACGCCGTGGGTCTTGGTGCAGGCACGCAGCCGGTCAGCGGATTTGCACTAAATTCATTCAATCGCGATATTTTACGCCCCATAAAGTGGCAATCGACGGGGCGGATGGCGGTTCGGCGGCGTGGTTACGCTCAAAATTCACAGAAAATTAGCCAACGAATAATTGGCCTTATTTTTTATTTTCAGTGAGTTGCTGAAACACGCACAGAATTTACGGAAATTCTGCCCGGTTTTGGCGTACTGTTTGCTATCTCGCAGTGCAGTTAAATCGTGGATGAGCGTGCGCCTTGAAAAAGCGTGACGAGCCAGTTCGAGCGCAAGGAGCCGCGCCAGTGAGCAACGAGACATATCACGAAGATAGGCGAGGCGCGAACGAGCACGCGACACCGCGATCGGACTGCGCAGTAGATTTATCAAGGTGCACTGTATGAACCCCAGAATCCAAACGGATGTCGATGGCCAGAGCGTGGCAGTGTGCGAGGGGTTTCGCATTCGATCCGCCTTTCAGCCGATTATTTCGGTCGCGCACCAACGGGTCGTCGGCTACGAAGGCTTGGCGCGGGTGGTCGATGAGGCCGGTCAGGTCATCCCGCCCAATGAATTGTTTGGCCAAATTCAGGATTTACGCCATCTGGTGGCGGTCGATCGCGCCTGCCGAGAGCTGCACCTGACCAACTTCGCGCGGATGCAGTTTTTCCCGCGTTGGATTTTCATCAATGTGCATCCCTTGGTGGCGATGCAGGGGCATCAATTCGGCTCGTTTTTCGCCAACATTCTCGAAGAATTGCGCATCGACGGTGCGCAAGTGGTCATTGAACTGGTCGAATCCGCGCTGGTCGATGAACGCCAACTGCGCTCCGCGATTGAGCTGTACCGCTCCTTGGGGTGTTTGGTCGCGCTGGATGATTTCGGGGTCAGCGGTTCGCAATTTACCCGTTTGTGGCGCATCGACGCCGACATCGTCAAGCTGGATCGTAGCCTGATTGCCGAGGCCGAGCATTCCGCGCGGGCGCGGCGCACCCTGCCGTCGCTCACCGCGATGGTGCATGAAGCGGGCAGTTTGGTGCTGCAAGAGGGCATCGAAAACCCGATGCAATTGGATTTGGCGCTGAATTCCGGGGTCGATTTATTGCAAGGGTTTGGGCTGGGTCGCCCCGCGTTATTGTCGGAAGAAGAGCCGTTTGATCGGTCGTTTCTGGCGGGTGGGTTGCAGCGGACTTCGTTGGAAACCGATCGTGCGGACTTTGATCTTCATCAACAAATTCAAGCAGTCACCGAACGGTTTGAAGATATGTTGGTGGCGATTGAACGCGGCGTACCGATTGAGCAGGCCGCGCGTGCGCTTCTTTCGATGCATTTGGTGGCGCGGGTGTTTGTGCTGGACGCCGCCGGGCGACAGCGCGGGGAAACGGTGCACGGCAGCTTCGCGCCGCTGGCGTTGCACAGCCGGTTTCAGCCGTTGTTGCAGGCCGAAGGCGCGAGTTGGGCGAAGCGCCCTTATTTCCGCCGAGCGATGATCGAGCCCGGCATCGTGCAGATCAGCCGCCCCTATTTATCGGTCGCCGGAGGCAATTTATGCCGCACGCTGTCGTACTGCCGCGCGCATGTGCCGGATCACGGCATCAAGGTGGTGTGTTGCGATTTGAATTGGTCGGAAGACTAATCCCGCGCCCGTTTGCACCTCGCCAGAGAAATCCTGACAATAGGCCGCACAGCCGCTGGCATAAGCCTTGCGTGAATTTCTGATCGGACGGCGCGCCGTTGTCCATTCCTTCACGCGCGCCCGACAGACACTGCCCCAATTATTTTCGCCGCATCATCAAGGAGCACGCCATGCTTGAGGCCTATCGCGCCCATGTTCAAGAACGCCAGCACGAGGGTGTTCTGCCGAAACCGTTGACCGCCGAGCAAACCGCCGCGCTGGTCGAGTTGATTCAGGCACCGCCAGCGGGGGAAGACACCGCATTCCTGCTGCATTTGCTGACCGAATGCGTGCCGCCGGGGGTGGATCAGGCCGCGTATGTGAAGGCCGCGTTCCTCACCGCGCTGGCCGAGGGCAAGGTGACATCGCCGTTGATCGACCGCGTGCAGGCGGTGCATTGGCTGGGCACGATGATCGGCGGCTACAACATCGACCCGCTGATTGCCCTGCTCGATGACGCGGTGGTGGGCGATGCCGTGGTGGCGGCGCTTAAGCGCACCGTGCTGGTGTATGACGCCTTCCGCGATGTAGAAGACAAAATGCGCGCCGGTAGTGCCCGCGCCAAGGCGGTCATCGAATCGTGGGCGGCGGCGGAATGGTTCACCACCAAGCCTGAACTGGCGGAAGAAATCACCGTCACCGTGTTCAAAGTGCCGGGCGAAACCAATACCGATGACCTTTCCCCAGCGCAAGACGCCTGGAGCCGGCCAGATATTCCGCTGCACGCGCTCGCCATGCTCACCAGCAAAATGCCGGATGGTTTGGCGACCATCGAACAACTCAAGGCCAAAGGGCATCCGGTCGCCTATGTGGGCGATGTGGTGGGCACCGGCTCGTCGCGCAAATCGGCGATCAACTCCGTGCAGTGGCACATGGGGCGCGACATTCCGCAAGTACCGAACAAGCGCAGCGGTGGCGTGGTGCTCGGCAGCAAAATCGCGCCGATTTTTTTCAATACAGCGGAAGATTCCGGCGCGTTGCCGATTGAAGTGCCGGTCGATCAACTGGACACCGGCGATGTGGTGACGATTCGCCCCTACGCGGGTGAGCTGCTCAAAAATGGGGCAGTGATTGAACATTTCGCCCTGAAACCGACCACGCTGCCGGATGAAGTCCGGGCGGGCGGGCGCATTCCGCTGATTATTGGCCGCGCCTTGACCGACCGCGCGCGCGAATGCCTCGGGCTGCCGGCTTCAACGGTGTTCCGCCGTCCGGTACAGCCGCAAGACACCGGCAAAGGCTTCACCCTCGCGCAGAAAATGGTCGGCAAAGCCTGCGGCGTGACGGGCGTGCGTCCCGGCACCTACTGCGAGCCGAAAATGGCCACCGTCGGCAGTCAAGACACCACCGGCGCCATGACCCGCGACGAGCTCAAAGAGCTGGCTTGCCTCGGGTTTTCCGCCGAACTCGTCATGCAATCCTTCTGCCACACGGCGGCCTACCCGAAACCGGTAGACATCGAACTGCAACACAGCCTGCCGGATTTCATCAGCACCCGAGGCGGCGTATCGCTGCGCCCCGGCGATGGCGTGATTCACTCCTGGCTGAACCGCATGATTCTGCCCGACACCGTCGGCACCGGCGGCGATTCGCATACCCGCTTCCCGATTGGCATTTCCTTTCCGGCAGGTTCCGGCCTCGTCGCGTTTGCCGCCGCGCTCGGCGTCATGCCGCTCGACATGCCCGAATCCGTGCTGGTGCGCTTCAAGGGCGAGATGCAGCCCGGCATCACCCTGCGCGATTTGGTAAACGCCATCCCGTATGTGGCGATTCAGCGCGGCCTGCTCACCGTCGAGAAAAAGGGCAAGAAAAATGTGTTCAATGGCCGCGTGCTCGAAATCGAAGGCTTGCCGAATCTCAAAGTCGAACAAGCGTTTGAATTTGCCGATGCCTCGGCCGAACGCTCGGCCAACGGCTGCACCGTGCGCCTCGGCAAAGCCCCGATCATCGAATTCCTCAAGAGCAACATCACCTTGCTGCAATGGATGATCGCCAACGACTACGAAGACAAACGCAGCCTCGCGCGGCGCATCGAAGCCATGGAAAAATGGCTGGCCAATCCCGAATTGCTCGAACCGGATGCCGATGCCGAATACGCCGAAATCATCGAAATCGACCTCGCCACCATCACCGAACCGCTGCTGGCCTGCCCGAACGACCCCGACGACATCAAACCCCTGTCGCAAGTACAGGGCGCAGCCATCGACGAAGTGTTCATCGGCTCCTGCATGACCAACATCGGCCACTACCGCGCCGCAGGCAAAGTGCTGCAAGCGCACGGTGGCGCGGTGCCTACCCGCCTATGGATTGCCCCGCCCACCCGGATGGACGCCCACCAACTCACCGAAGAAGGCTACTACAGCATCTTCGGCAAGGCCGGCGCCCGCACCGAACTGCCCGGCTGCTCACTGTGTATGGGCAACCAAGCGCGCGTGGCCGATGGCGCCACCGTGGTATCCACCTCGACGCGCAACTTCCCCAACCGCATGGGCAAAGACACCTTCGTCTACCTCGCCTCAGCCGAACTTTCCGCCGTCGCCGCACTGCTGGGCCGCCTACCCAGCGTGGCCGAATATCAAGCGCAAGTGGCCGGGCTCAAACCCTTGGCAAACGACATCTACCGCTACCTCAACTTCAACGAAATCGACGCCTACCAAAAGCAAGCGACCAAAGGCATGCAAATGATTAAAGACATCCCGGTGGTCACGATACCCGCGTAACGC
>DYMR01000024.1 GCA_020721485.1 Halothiobacillus neapolitanus
CCAGCCGGCAACCGCCAACCCACGACCATCCAGCCGGGCAGTGCCCGTGAGCTGGCTCCACTCGCTGGGCGCGATGCCCTGCGGATGCGCTTCTGCGCCTTGAGTGGGGGTGGGCGGATGTGAAGGGGTTCCGATGGCGGGATCATGCTCATTTCCACCCCCACGCACGCCAGCATCCCCACGAATACCCGCACCCCCACCCCAGCCCTCCCCCCTCAAGGGGGAGGGCGTATTGGGCTGCCCCCCCTCAAGGGGGTGGGCGTATTGCGATGATCCCCACTCATGGGGGCGAGGGGATTGCGATGTTCCCCCACTCAAGGGGGCGGGCGTATTGGGATGCCTCCCCTCAAAGGGGTGGGCGTATTGCGATGATCCCCACTCATGGGGGCGAGGGGATTGCGATGTTCCCCCACTCAAGGGGGTGGGGGGATTGCGATGCCCCCCCTCAAGGGGGCGGGCGTATTGCGATGATTCCCCACTCAAGGGGGTGGGGGGATTGCGGTGATTCCCCTGCACTGCAACCTGTGCCGTGAGCGACCCCGCGAGGGCGGGCAGCCCGAAGGCGGCCAGCGGCAGCCGCGCCCCTTGCGGCACGGTCAGCGAGGCACGCAAGGAATCGGTGGTTTGTGCGGCCGCGCCAAAACCCATTCGCCCTTGCGCGTCCATTCGGGCAGCGTCGCGCGCCACACCCCAGCGCGCTTCGGCGGCATCCAGCACCAACACCCCGCGCTGCCACGCACCGCGCAGGGTGGCTTGGGCGGGCAAGCGGGCGTTGGGCAGGCCGATTTCGCCGTGTTCGAGCGCGAAATCGACGCGGAGCGCAGCCTCGGCGGGCGAGAAATCCCCCAAGGCGCCGGTGAGACGCAACTGGGTATCGCCCTTGGCCACGGCCTGCATCCCCTGCGCCTGCAAGGCTGAAGACCAATCCGCCCCCGACCAATCCAGCCGCGCCGACAGCGGATGCCTGTCGTCCCAACCCAGCGTCGCCTCGGCGGTGAGCGCGCCCTGCGCCACCGTTCCCTGCGTGATGGCGAGCTGCGCCCGCTGTGCATCCCACTGCCCAGTCACGGCCACATCATTCAGGGCGACGCCCGCCACGCGGCCACTCAGCCCGGAAAATTCCAGCCGACCGCCCTGCGCAGCCTGCCATTGCGCGTGTACGGCGCCGGCGAGTTGCCCGGCCAAGGCGGGGATGACTGCGCCCGGATTGATGCCCTGCCACACCGCTTGGCCGTGGGCGCTGGCGGGCGTTGCGGGATCGCTACCGGCATCGAACTCCGCCGAGCCGGTCAGGCATCCGTCCAAAAAATTCACCGCCAGCACGGGCAATTCAATCCGCCCCGGATGCGCGCTTAAGGGCAGAACCAATGCCGCCCGCGCCGATACCGGCGGCAATCCGCCCGCCAATGACGGATGCAACCAATCGCCCAGCAGCGAGGCATCAAGCTGCGCGCGCAGGGTATGCAAGGAACCCGACAGATGCAGCGTGCCCGGCAGCCACCCCTCGGGCGCATCGACTCGCCACTGCCACTGCCCCGACACGGCATGCGGTTCGGCCACGCCCAGCGCGAGCTCGCCCGATGCGAACACGCTGACTGCCGCCGTGGGCAGGGTCACTTCGCTCGGCGGCATCAGCACCAGGCGAATTTGCCGCGCAGTCGCCTGGACATGCAGCGCCGCATGCGGCACCTGCGCCAAAATATGATCCGCCGCGTCCGTCACCGTCATTGCCTGAATCTGCGCCGTGAGTGCCAGCGGCAGCGGCACGCGAATCGGCAACGCGGCTAAATTCAGCGGCGGCGCGCTGGCCTCCGCCGTCGAGCGACGGGGTGGTAAGCGCAGTGTCGCGTCCTGCACGCTCAATGCCAGCGCGAGCGGCCGCGCCTGCCACAGCGCCGAGGCATCGAGCCGCAATCGCGCGTCGTCCACGCGCAGCGCCAATCCGTCGGGTGAAGTGAAGCGCAGTTCGTGCAGCGCCAACCCGCCCCACACCGAACCTTCGACCGAGGCAACCGTGAACCCCGCCACCCGCGATTCCACCTGCGCCAAGGCAAACCGCGCCCCGCTCGGCGTCGCCAGCAGCCACATCGCGCCGACCAACGCCAGCGCCAGCCCGCCGGCCAGCAGCCAGAGCAAGACATGCGCCCCGCGCAGCAATCCGGCCAAGACGCGCCACACATGATCCATTACGCGAGACATCAAGCGATCCACCACGCGCGCCATCAAAAGGCCGCTCCAATGCCCAAATGCAGCCGAGGCAGGCGCCGTTCGCCATCGAACGGATACGCCACATCCACCCGCACCATGCCCACCGGCGACCGCCAACGCAGCCCCACCCCCGCGCCGGTCGCCAAGGAAATATCCTTCAGCGAATCAAAGGCATTGCCGGTATCGACAAACACCGCACCCCACCAATCCCGCCCGTACACCGGATGCATCACCTCGGTGCTGGCGGTGAACACATACCGCCCGCCGACCGGCTGGCCCGTGCTGTCCACCGGCCCCAGCGACTGATAGCCGTAGCCGCGCACGGATTGATCGCCCCCGGCAAAAAACCGCAGACTTTTGGGCAAATCGGTCAGCGCATCGGTGAGCACGCCGCCGACCTCGGTGCGCCCCACCCACACCCAGTCACCCCCGATGGGATGCATGCCCGCCAGTTGCACCCGCGCGCGCAGCAGCGATGCGCTCGACAGCAACGGTTGGGCAGCGCCACTGAGCGAGGCATTGAACGCCAACCCGCGCGTGGGGAACAGTGGGTCATTCAAATCGCGCCAACCGACCCGCGCGCCCGTCAGGCAGAAGCCGCTGGTGTTGGCCGGTTCGCTGCCGAACTGGCTGCGCTCCAACAGATATTCGGTGAACAGCGCGGTGTTCCAGCGATTGAAATTGCGCACCCATTGCACGCCGTTGGTGGTCGAAAGGCTGGTGATGTCGAGGTTATTTTCCCGATCCATCGCGGAATACAGCTCGTAGCGCTGGTTGAGCGGATCAGCCAGCCGAGGAATGGTGTATGTCGCCGACAGCGTTTGCTGCCGCTGCGCCAGCGAAAGATTAGCCCGCCATTGGTGGCCTTCAGGGTTTACATAAAACTGGTTCAGGGTGGCGCCCAACCGCGCGCCGGTATCGGTGCCATAACCCAGCTTGAATTCATAACTGCGCGGGCTGCCGGGCTTGGCCTGCACCCGCACCGGCACCGCATCGCCGCTGCGCTCATCCCACTGCGGGCGCACCCGCACCGTCGAAAAATACCGGCGGCTCATCAGGTTCTGGTTGATCGCCACCAGATTCGCCGTAGTGTACGGATCGCCCGGCTGAACGCCCGCCAGCCGCGCCGCCAGTTCCGGGGTGAGTAAGGATTGTTCGATGTCGATGGCGCCGAAATGCGCCGGACGCCCCGCCGCCAACGCCAGTTCGATTACCGCGCGGTTTGTATCCGGGTTGACCCGCAACACATGCTTGCGCCATTGGGCATCCAAATACCCCGCCCCCCGCACGCGGCTCAACAGCCCATCGCGCAGGCGGGTGTATTGCCCTTGATCCATCGGCGAATCGGTGGCGGGCGTATTCGCGCGCAAAAAATCCTGCACAAACGCTTGCCCGATCAACGAAGCGCCGTGGGCATCGACGACCGAAATTTCCGCCGCCGACCAACGCACCCGCTCGCCCAACTGCACGGTGAGTTCGGGCAGATGGCAACCGTTTTGCGTGCGCACCGACGGCGTGAATTGCGCGTGAAAATACCCAACCGCTTGCAGGGCATGGCGGGCATCGTCGGTGGCATCGGCCAGATAGCGCTCGAACACCAACGCGGGCGCATCGCAGGCAAACCGCTGCGCGGGTACCGATAAGCCAATCTGCCGAATCAACGCCGGATCGGTTACGCCCTGCAATTGCAGCGCCGGCGGTGTTGAGGTGGCGGCCACCAAAGAAGAAGCTGTCGATGGTGCGGATGTCAGGGCGGCCGGTGCCGCAATCACGCCCTGCGACCACAGCGCCACCGCCGCGACGCAAGTCGTCCACCCAGCCGTCCACCCGGCCCGCCCAGGCGCGCGCGCGTCAAGCCATCGCGGCACGAATTGAGGCACGAATCGCGGGATGAATCGCGACATCAATGGCTTAATCCACCTGCGCCAAATCACCCTTGGTTTCCAGCCATTGGCGACGGTCCGCCGCCCGTTTTTTCGCCAGCAACATATCCATCAGCGCGAACGGATCCTCATCCGTCACGGTGAGCTGCACCAAGCGCCGCGTGCTGGGCGCCAGCGTCGATTCCCGCAACTGCCCCGGATTCATTTCCCCCAGCCCTTTGAAGCGCGTGACCTGCGTTTTGCCCCGACGATGCTCCGCCGAAAAACGCGCCAAAAACCCGTCGCGCTCGGCTTCATCGAGCGCATAGAAGGTCTCTTTGCCACAATCAATGCGGAACAGCGGCGGCATGGCGACAAACACATGCCCCGCCCGCACCAAGGCCGGAAAATGCCGTAAAAACAAGGCGCACAGCAAGGTGGCGATGTGCAATCCATCCGAATCGGCATCGGCCAGAATGCAGACCTTGCCGTAGCGCAGGCGCGATAAATCCTCGCTGCCCGGATCAAGGCCAATCGCCACCGCGATGTCATGAACCTCTTGGCTCGCCAACACTTGATCGACGCTAGTTTCCCAAGTGTTCAGAATTTTGCCGCGCAACGGCATGATCGCTTGAAATTCCCGTTCGCGCGCTTGCTTGGCCGAGCCGCCCGCCGAATCGCCTTCCACCAAAAACAACTCGGTGCGGGCGAGGTCGGTCGCCGTGCAATCGGCCAACTTGCCGGGCAAGGCCGGCCCTTGCGTCAAGCGCTTGCGCGCGACTTTTTTGTCGCTTTTCAGCCGAATTTGCGCGGCATCAATCGCCAATTTGGCAATCGCCTCGCCTTCCGCCGGATGTTGGTTGAGCCAGAGCGAGAGCGAATCTTTGACCACGCCGCCAATGAAATTCGCCGCCTCCCGCGAGGAGAGCCGCTCCTTGGTTTGTCCGGCAAATTGCGGCTCGGTGAGCTTGGCCGAGAGCACAAACGCCACCCGATCAAACACATCCTCCGGCGCCAATTTCACGCCGCGCGGCAGCAAATTACGGAAATCGCAAAACTCACGCACCGCATCGGTCACGCCTTGGCGCAGGCCATTCACATGCGTGCCGCCCTGCGGGGTGGGAATCAGGTTCACATAACTTTCGGTGATCGGCTCGCCGCTTTCTTCCGGCCAAACCAAAGCCCAATCGACCGCCTGCGGGCGCGGCACATCCTCGGCGCGCAAAGAGCCAGAGAACCCGCCCGCCGGCAATATCGCCCGCCCTGCCAGGCTCGACAGCAAATAATCGGTCAGGCCATTGGCGTATTGCCAGCGCTGCGTTTCGCCGCTGGCTTCGTCGGTGAACGAGACCGCCAATCCCGGACAGAGCACGGCCTTGGCGCGCAGCAAGTGCGTCAACCGGCTGACTAAAAATTTCGGTGTATCAAAATAGCTCGCGCGCGGCCAAAACCGCACCGTGGTGCCGGTTTGCTTCTTCGGAACCGTGCCAATTTCCGCCAGCGGCGCCTCCGGTTCGCCATCGGCAAAACTCATGGCGAAGCGTTTACCTTCGCGGCGCACCTCGACGGTCAATCGTTCCGAGAGCGCATTGACGACCGACACCCCAACGCCGTGCAGGCCACCCGAGAATCGGTACATTTGATCCGAAAACTTCCCGCCGGCATGCAGCCGCGTCAGCACCAGCTCCACACCGGAAATGCCATGTTCCGGATGAATATCCACCGGCATGCCGCGCCCATCATCCACCACGGAGACCGAGCCATCGGCATGCAGCGTGACGGCAATTTCCTGCGCGAACCCGCTGACCGCCTCATCAACGCTGTTGTCGATCACCTCCTGCGCCAAATGATTGGGTCGGGTGGTGTCGGTATACATGCCGGGGCGTTTTTGCACCGGCGCCAAGCCCGTCAATACCTCGATCGCCTGCGCGTCGTACTGCGGGTTCAATCGTTCAGCCATGCCGAGTTACTCAAAAGAAATTCCGACAAGAATACCCAATGGCCTCGCCCTGCGCGAAACCATCGCGCCGCGCGGGCTTGAAAATGCGCCCAATCAGCCCAACATCCCAGAACACCTTGCCCATTTTCAGGACGCAACCCATGAGCGATTCGCCGTACATTTACGAAGTTACCGCCGCCGAGTTTCAAACCCAAGTCATTGATGCCTCGTTTGAAACCCCCGTATTGATCGACTTTTGGGCGGAATGGTGCGGCCCCTGCCGTAGCCTGATGCCGTTGCTCGCCAAAATTACCGAAAGTTACGGCGGAAAACTCAAACTCGCTAAGGTCAACACCGATGTCGAAGTGCAACTGGCGCAACATTTCGGCATCCGCAGCCTGCCCACGGTGATGCTGGTCATCAACGGCCAGCCGGTCGATCAATTCATGGGCGCCCTACCCGAAGGCCAAATCCGCGAACTGCTGGCCAAACACATTCTTGATGAAGTCGCGCAATTGCGCCAAACCGCCCGCGCGACCGCCACGGCGGGCGATCCGATGGCGGCCATCGAATTTCTCAAACAGGCCAATGCCATCGAGCCGAACAACAGCGAAGTGCTGGTTGATCTGGCCGAATATATTTTCGCCGCCGGCGATGGCGCGCAGGCGCAGATGATTCTGGACGCGCTGCCGATGGATGTGGCCAGCCGCCCGGCGGTTAAAGAACTGCGCGCCCGCCTCCACCTCGCCAGCCAAGCGGCGGATGGCCCGTCGATTGACGAACTCACCGCAGCCATCGAGGCCGACGGCAACAACCTGACCGCCCGCGAGCAACTCGCCGCGCAATCCGCCCTGCGCCAAGACTACGAAACCGCGCTGACGCAGTACTACGCCATCATGCAGCGCGACCGCAGCTTCAACGAGGACGCCGGACGCCGAGGATTGCTCGACCTGTTCGAAGTGCTCGGCGCCGACCATCCCCTGGCCAAAACTTGGCGACGGAAAATGTTCAGCCTGCTGCATTGAAACCACCGCCCATAAAAAATCCCCCATCGATGGGGGATTTTATTTTTAGAAACCTTCTGATTCGCTCCGGTTTTCTTGCGGTAAATTTTCGGCAAATTGGGGATAAAGCAGCCCAGATGACCGGATCACCCCCAACCCAGCCATCCCCCCTCAAGGGGGAGGGTGTATCACCGTGAATCCGAGATTCGCGAAGATAAAAATCAACGAATCTGCAATACCGAATCGCTCGCGGTTTTATCCACCTGAATCGCCTGCGCATTCGCTTGGAAATTGCGTTGCGCGGTAATCAAATTCACCAATTCCTGCGTGATATTCACATTCGATTGCTCTAACGCACCGCCCTGAATCGAGCCGAAAGTCCCCGAACCGGGCTGCCCGACATTTGGCGTACCGGAATCAACCGTTTCAATCCACGAGTTATTGCCGACTTGCTTCAACGATTGCGGCGCGCTGAAATTCACCAAGGCCACCGCTCCTAAAGAAATCGACTGGCCATTGGAATAACTGGCTTGAATCAAGCCATTACTGCCGACAGAAATTCCCGTTAATTGCCCGGTGGTATTCCCGTTTTGCGCCTGCGCCGCCATATTGAACGGCGCATTATATTGCGTGGTATCCGGCTGAGTCGTTACCGCGATATTCAATGCGGCAGCCCCCGTTCCGAGGCTGGCCGCCGTGGCGGTAAAGGCAAACGGCGCGGGCGCGGTCGGCAATTGTCCATTGGCATCAAAGGTCAGCGTAGAAGGCCCTTGAATCGGGGTTTGCGTATCCAGTTGGTAATACACATTCCATTCATTCGGGTTGGTGCTTTTCACATAATAACTGGTGAGCGTGTGGGTATTGCCCAACGAGTCATACACCTGCTGCGAATTGGCCTGAGTATAACTGGCCGGGTCTGGTGTGGCCTGAGTCGGGTCGAAGGCGACAGTCGGTGCCGTCGCGCTGGCAGGCAAGTTGAATGACTGCGATACCGTGGTGGTGGCCTGAGGCGCGCCCGCCGCCACGGGTAGTTGAATCGGTGCGGCACTGGCCAATGAAGTAGATTTCAGCGTGCCGTTGGTATTCACCGGCAATGCTTTCAGAAACTGCCCTTGGGCATTCACGATAAATCCGTCTTTATTCACCCCCAAGGCACCCGCCCGAGAATAAACCGATTGCTGGCTATCCAACGACGGCTGAAACGCGAAAAACCCTTGGCCGGAAATTGCCAAATCCAGCGAGTTATTCGTGAATTGCAGGCTGCCTTGGGTGAATTGTTGTTGCACCGCCTCGGTCAACACCCCTTGGCCGGTCGCGGTTTTACTGTTGCCGTAGGCGCTCACCGCGTAAATATCCCCAAATTGCGCTCGCGAGCTTTTAAATCCCGTTGAGTTGGCGTTGGCGATGTTGTTACTGGTGACATCCAGATCTTTTTGCGCGGCGTTAATGCCGGTAATCGAAGTATTAAATGACATTTGCGATTCTCCTTTGGGCTTTTACATTCACCACACGGGGTTTACCCGATAATTTCGACCACATCACTGAGTTGCGCGGCGGGCAAACCGCCATCGAGATTGAGCTGCGGCCCATTGCTCGTCACCCCCACGCTTTGAATCACGGCACCCACATAGGTTTGCGCCGCCTGCCCTTTGCCATCGACCGTCGCATTGGCGCTGAACGAATAAGTACCGGCCGGTGCCGGGCCGCCATCCGGCATTTTTCCGTCCCATGAAAAGGTGGGACGGGCATTGCCGGTGGTCGGCACACTCAAAGTTTTAACCACTTGACCCGCGCTGTTGGTGATGTTGACCGACACGCTCGTCGCCCCGGTCGGCACATCCACCGCGCCAATCATGCCGGAGGCTTGCGTCGAGCCATCGCTCGCCTGCGTGTTGTACAGATAGCCTGTGCTGCCTTTCACAATCGCGGCCTTACCGACCAGCGAAGCGGCCTGCATCACCTGATTCGCTTGCAGGGTCGATTGAAACCCGCTGACGGTCGTGTTGAGCTGATTAATCCCTTCCAACGAGCTGAACTGCGCCAGTTGCGCCACCATTTGGCTGTTGTCCATGGGATTGGTCGGATCTTGGTTTTGTAGCTGCGTGGTGAGCAGCGTCATAAAACTGTCCATATTCAACGACTGCGCGCCACCGCCGGTGGTGCTGCTGGCACTCGAACCGGCGGTGCTGCCCGTGTTGCCGATTGCGATGCCCAAACTGGCATACGGATTCGTGTTGTTCGTGACTGGCGGAGTGCTCATGGGAAATTACCTCAGGCGTTCAAGAGTGGACATTCAATTTCAGAAGACTGCTGCACATCATTGGCCGAGTTGCAGCGTGCGGAGCGCCAAGTTTTTGGCGGTATCCATCATCTGCACATTGGTTTGATACGCCCGAGAGGCCGACAACATATTGACCATCTCCTCTACCGGATTCACATTCGAGCCATACACATAGCCGTTTTTATCCGCCAGCGGATTGCCGGGCTGATACATCGCCGGATTCGGTGCGTTACTTTGCGTCACCCCCACCGTGGCCACGCCCACGCCCCCGTTTTGCTCCAACACCTGAGCAAATACCGGCTCGCGCGCCTTATAGGCTTGATCGGGCGAGCTGGCGACCGCCTCCGCGTTCGCCATGTTCGATGCCGTCGCGTTCAAGCGCAGCGTTTGTGCCGCCATCGCCGAACCCGACACCCCAAAAATTGTGAACAATCCCATCACATTCCTCCCACACGCCACGCATTGGGCACGCATTGCTGAGCCGGTTTACTGCCCGTTTTTTCGACCGCTTTATAGGCCGTTTTATTGGCCGGTCAGTGCCGAATTAATACTCTTGATTCGGCTGTTCAAAAAACTCAAGGTGGTTTGATACGCCACCGCATTTTCGGTAAAGCGCACCCGCTCGCGCTCCATATCCACCGTATTGCCATCGAGCGCGGGCTGATCGGGAATGCGGTACAGCGTTTGCGCGCCGTTCGCCGCATCCCCCGCCGTACTGAACTGCCGCGCATCCGATCGCTGCAAAGAAAGCGCCCCGCCGCCGCCCGCCACCGGCCCCGCCGCCGCACGCAACGCATCCTGAAACGACACATCCCGTGCCTTATAACCCGGCGTATCGGCATTGGCGATGTTGGACGACAACACCCCCATCCGCTCCGACTGATAGCCCAAAGCCAGGCCATGAATGCCGAAAATTTGGTCGGTCATCACCGATCCTCCCCGCACGACCATCGCGCGCTGCCGCTGATTGCTGAACCCGTTGCGCTATCGCAAGAGCTGTCTCGTAAGCATTAGCGATAACCGTGCCAAGTGTTCCGCCTCTGAATAAAAATCGAATCCCCGAAACCGTCGCAGAACCCAGCAACAACCCTGCCATCGGCCAGGCCGACTCAATCCACGCCCCCAACCGCCGGTTTTTTTCGTACACTGACCGTCCGTTTCCTCGTGATGCACCGCATTGAACGACATCAGCCTAGGCTTGCTGCTTACCCTTCTCGTGCTGCTGATTGCGCTTTCCGCGTTTTTCTCCAGCTCAGAAACCGCCCTAATCTCCCTGAACCGCTACCGCCTGCGCCACTTAGCGCAGCGCGGCCATCGCGGCGCGCAGCGGGCGCAAAAATTACTCGAACGCCCCGATCAACTGCTCGGCATGATTCTGTTTGGCAACACATTTGCCAATATTTTGGTCTCCTCGCTCGCCACCATCATCGGCCTGCGCTTGTTCGGCGACAGTGGGTTAGCCATCGCCACCGGCGTGCTGACTTTTCTGTTGCTGATCTTTGGCGAAGTCGCGCCGAAAAGCGCCGCCGCCGTCATTCCAGAGCGCTTCGCCTGGCCGGCGGCTTGGGTGTACAGCTTGGCACTACCGGTGATTTCGCCGTTTGTGCGGCTGATCGGCTGGCTGGCGCACCTCACGCTGCGGCCGTTTGGCATTGATCCGCGCAAAAAAGTCGTCCACGGGCTGTCGGCGGCCGAACTGCAAACCCTCTTGCGCGAATCGAGCCATTTGCCGGAGCAATACCAAAATTTGCTGCTTTCCGTGCTGAACCTCGAACAAGGGCAAGTTGAGGATGTGATGATTCCTCGGGCGGATATTTTCGGGATCGATCTCGACGAACCCTGGGAATCGGTACTCGAACAGATCAAAGCCGCACCGTACAGCCGTTTGCCGGTATTCAAAGGCTCGGTCGATCACACCATCGGCGTCATCAATGTGCGGCGTTTGTTCGCGCCGATGCTCGACGGCAGCCTCACCGCCAGCCGGTTTAAGCGGCTGCTGCGGGAACCTTACTATGTGCCGGAAGGCACCCCGCTTGCCACCCAACTCATTAATTTTCAAAAAGAAAATCGCCGATCTGCGCTGGTGGTCGATGAATACGGCGATGTGCAGGGCTTTGTGACCCTAGAAGACATCCTCGAAGAAATTGTCGGCAGCTACACCAGCTCACCGGCGGATGAAGAGGACAGCATCCAACAGGAACCCGATGGCAGCTTCATTCTGCGCGGCAGCATGCCGCTGCGCGAAATCAATCGCTTGCTCGAACTGGAATTGCCAACCGATGCCGCCAGCACCTTGAACGGCCTGATTGTGGAACGGCTGGAAACCCTGCCGACCGTCGGCGCGCAGGTGGAGGAAGAAGGCATCACCCTCACCGTGCTCACCGTTGAAAACCGCGCCGTCGCTACCGCTCGGCTGACGATGCCGGCCGTAGACGCCCCGTAAGCCCATGGCCCGTAGCAAGGAAAAATCTACCTTCGTCTGCCAAGAGTGCGGCGCCGATTTTCCCAAATGGGGCGGGCGGTGTACCGAATGCGGCGCGTGGAATAGTCTGACCGAAATCCGCCTGCCGACCGGTGCCGCACAGTCCATCAGCGCCGCACCCGCCAGCGCCAACGGTTACGCGGGCGCACAGGCGCAAGTCACCCTGCTCTCGGAAGTGCGGGTGCAAAATACCCTGCGCGAAAGCACCGGACTGGATGAACTCGACCGTGTACTGGGCGGCGGCCTAGTCGATGGGTCCGTCATCTTGATCGGTGGCGATCCGGGCATCGGCAAATCCACCCTGCTGCTGCAAACCGTGCTGCGGCTGCAAGCGCAGTGGCCCTGCCTGTATGTCACCGGCGAAGAATCCCTGCAACAAGTCGCCCTGCGCGCCCAGCGCATGGAGGCCGATCTCTCCGCCGCCAGCCAAATCACGCTGATGAGCGAAACCTCGGTAGAAGCGATTCTGGCGCACTGCGCGCGGCAATTGCCTCGGCTGATGGTGGTCGATTCGATCCAAACGCTGCACACCGAAGGGCTGACCGCTGCCCCCGGCGCCGTGTCGCAACTGCGGGAAGCCACCGCCCAACTGGTGCGCTTTGCCAAACGGCACGCCGTCACCATTTTCATCGTCGGCCATGTCACCAAAGAAGGCGCGCTCGCCGGGCCGCGCGTGCTCGAACACATGGTCGATACCGTGTTGTATTTCGAGGGCGATCCGGGCGCGCGTTACCGCGTCATCCGCGCCGTGAAAAACCGCTTCGGTGCCGCCAACGAAATTGGCGTGTTCGCCATGACCGATCGCGGCCTGAAGCCAGTCAGCAACCCCTCCGCCATTTTTTTGTCGCGCCACGAATCGCCGGTGCCGGGCAGCGTGATTACCGTCACCCGCGAAGGCACCCGCCCGCTGCTGATTGAAGTACAAGCGCTGGTGGCCGAGCATCCCGGCGGCAACGCCAAACGCTTGACGGTCGGGCTGGAGCAGAACCGTCTGGCCATGCTGCTCGCCGTACTGCATCGGCACGGCAACATCGCCCTGTACGATCAAGATGTGTTCCTCAATGTGGTGGGCGGCGTGCGCGTGGCAGAAACCGCCGCCGACCTCGCCAGCCTGCTGGCGATTGTGTCCAGCTTCCGCACCCGCCCCCTGCCGGATGGCCTGATCGTGTTTGGAGAAGTGGGGCTCGCGGGCGAAATTCGCCCCGTCACCGGGGGGCCCGAACGGCTGCAAGAAGCCGCCAAACACGGCTTCACCCATGCCATCGTCCCCAAGGCCAACCTGCCCGCCCGCCCCATCGCCGGGCTGCAAATCACCCCCATCATGCACCTCGCCCAAGCGCTCGAACTGCTCTAAGCGCCAGCGCCTTTCGCCGGAGAAAATTGAATGCCACAGCCGCACTGGACCGACCCATTTGCCCGCAGCGGCCAGTGGCTGCTCGAACGCCCCTGGGCCATCTTGGCGCTGTACGCGATCTGGATCGGCTGCACCCTCAATCTGCGCGCCCTGTTCGTGCCGGACGAAGGTCGCTATGTCAGCGTCGCCCTCGCCATGCTGCACAGCGGCGACTGGCTCGTACCGCGACAAGACGGCTTACCGTTCTTTCACAAACCCCCGCTGTTTTATTGGATCACCGCCAGCAGCCTGAAACTATTCGGCATCCACGAATGGGCCGCGCGCATGGCGCCCTTCCTCGCCAGCCTCAGCATCGCAAGCACCCTATTCTGGTTCTTGAATCACCACGCCAGCCGCCGCGCAGCGGGATTGGCCGTGCTGTTACTCGCCTCGTTTCCGCTGTTTTTCGCCGCCAGCCAATTCGCCAGTATGGACACCCTCGTCGGCTCGCTCATCGCCATCACCATCTTATTGTTGGCACACGCCAGCGAACGGTTAGCGGCGGGGCAACGCGCCGGTTTCGTCCTGATTTTGGCCTACGCCACCGCCGGCCTCGGCATGATGACCAAAGGCATGATCGGCTTTGTCCTGCCCGGCATGGTGATTGTATTTTGGATACTCTGGCAGCGTCGCTACCGACAACTGTATCAACTCATTTCCCTGCCCGGCCTACTGGTATTCTCAGCCATCGTCCTGCCTTGGTTTTTACTCATGGAACGGGAATTCCCCGGATTCCTGTATTACACCTTCATTTACCAACAATTTGACCGATACCTAGACAGCACATTCAATAACCCACAACCCATCTACTATTATGTCATGGTGTTATTTGGTGGATTATTACCCTGGTCACTGGCCGCCGTACTGGGAAGTTTCTCTCGAAACGCACGCGGCCTATTTAATCAGGCAGCACCCGCCCAGTTCAGAAACTTGGGTTTGATTTGGATTCTGAGCATCCTGACCTTCTTTTCCATCCCCACCTCAAAATTAATCGGCTACATACTGCCGACCGTGCCCGCACTCGCCGTCCTCGGCGCCTTATGGCTAGACAACGCGCTCAGTCATGCCGCCCGGCCTGCGCGCTGGCGCAGTAGCATGGTTGTGAGCACCGTCTTAGGCGCCGCCTTGGGTCTGTCTGCCGTTTTTATTTTTCATCACATTGATAAAAAATCACACAAAGGAATTACCGAACAAGTGCAACCCCTGATTCAAAAGGACGCCCGCGTGGTGTTCTATAACTACTACTACTTCAGCGTTCCGTTTTACCTGAATCGACCGCAACCCATTCAAGTCACCGGCGAATGGAATAACCCAGCACTGTTCAAAACCGATGGCGCCAATACCGAGCTATACACCTCAGGAAAATTCGACCCGACGCGCGCGCAAGAGATTTTGATTTCCACCCAAAAATTAGAACAAGAGGCGCAAGCCGCCGAACAAGGCAAAGCCGCGCCCGTGTGGGTATTCATCCACACGAATGAAGTAAAAAATCTCGCCCTATTCGCCGGGAAAAACCCCGTGGCCACCGATCCACGCACCGCCATTTACTGCTTTGGCTGCGGTCACTGAAAATCTCAAGCCTCCGCGCGGGCAAATGCCCAATGGCGGCTGGCGAAAAAGCTGCCCACCGCGA
>DYMR01000025.1 GCA_020721485.1 Halothiobacillus neapolitanus
TACGATTTGGATCGCTTCGGGGTGGTATTTCGCCCCAGTCCGCGCCAATCGGATGTCATGATTGTGGCCGGTACCTTGGTCAACAAAATGGCGCCCGCGCTGCGCAAAGTCTATGACCAGATGGCCGAGCCGCGCTGGGTAATTTCCATGGGCTCCTGCGCCAATGGCGGCGGCTACTATCATTATTCTTATGCCGTCGTTCGGGGCTGCGATCGGATCGTCCCGGTCGATATTTATGTGCCGGGTTGTCCGCCGACGGCGGAGGCGCTGCTGTACGGCATCATTCAACTACAAAACAAAATTCGTCGTACCAACACAATCGCCCGTGGCTGATTGTGTGTTCCTGTGGGGTAAATGGAACAATGATCGTCCAACAAGCGCTTAATCCCGGGTTGCAGGCGGCGTTGACCGCCACGCTGGGGGAGATGATTCAGTCTCTGTCGGTCGCGCACGAGGAAATCACCCTTGAGGTGCGCGCGGCGGATTGGTTGCGCGCGGCGGTTTTGTTGGCGCAGTCGGAGGCAACCCGCTTCGACCAATGCGTGGATTTGTGCGGCATGGACTATCTCGAATATGCCCAGCCGGAGTGGGCGGGTGAAGAATCCGTATCCCGCACGGGCTACAGCCGGGGCGTGGCACCCGCCAGTAATGGTCGTTTGAAATTCGGTGAGGCGATGCCGCCCAGCACGGGTGATCGCCCGCGCTTCGCTGTGGTCGCGCATCTGCTGTCGTATACCCACAACTGGCGCGTTCGCGTGCGGATTCCTTGCCCCGATGAAGCGCAGCCGGAAGTGCCTTCGGTGGTATCGGTGTGGCCGGGCGTGAATTGGTTTGAGCGCGAAGCGTTTGATCTATTTGGTATTTTATTCTCCGATCACCCGGACATGCGCCGCATTCTCACGGACTACGGTTTCGTCGGCCATCCGATGCGCAAAGATTTTCCGCTGATCGGTCATGTGGAAGTGCGGTTTGATCCCGAAAAGAACCGCGTGGTGTACGAGCCGGTCTCGATCGAGCCGCGCGTGCTGGTGCCGCGCGTGCAGCGCCACGACAGCCGCTATGTGGGTCGGACGGGGAAATAAGCCATGCCAGAAATCGCCAACTACACCCTGAATTTCGGCCCTCAGCATCCCTCGGCGCACGGCGTGTTGCGGCTGGTGCTGGAAATGGACGGCGAAACCATCGTCCGCGCCGACCCGCACATTGGCCTGCTGCATCGCGGCACGGAAAAACTGGCGGAAAGTAAGCCCTACAACCAATCCATCGGCTACATGGATCGGCTCGATTATGTGTCGATGATGTGCAACGAGCACGCCTATGTGCGTGCCATCGAGCAATTGGTCGGCATTGAGATCCCTGAGCGTGCGCAATATATTCGCGTGATGTTTGACGAAATTACTCGCATTCTCAACCACTTGCTCTGGTTGGGCGCGCACGCGCTGGATATTGGCGCGATGACCGTGTTTTTGTACGCCTTCCGCGAACGCGAAGACCTGATGGACTGCTACGAAGCCGTCTCCGGGGCGCGGCTGCACGCGACTTATTATCGTCCGGGCGGCGTCGCGCGCGATCTGCCGGAGCAGATGCCGCAGTACGAAGCCTCCAAGTGGCACAGCGAACGCGATGTGCGGCGGATGAATGAAACCCGTCAAGGCTCGATGCTGGATTTTCTGGCGGATTTCACCCAGCGGTTTCCGGCCTATGTCGATGAATACGAAACCCTGTTGACCGATAACCGCATCTGGAAGCAGCGCACCGTCGATATTGGCGTTGTCTCGCCAGAACGGGCGATTGCGCTGGGCTTTACCGGGCCCATGCTGCGCGGGTCGGGCATCGCCTGGGATTTGCGCAAAAAGCAACCCTATGCGGTGTATGACCAGCTCGATTTTGATATTCCGATTGGCGCCACGGGCGATTGCTACGACCGGTATTTGGTGCGCGTGGAAGAGATGCGCCAATCGAATCGGATTATCACGCAATGCATTGATTGGCTTCGTAAAAACCCAGGGCCGGTGATGGTGCAGAACCATAAAATTGCCGCGCCGCGCCGGGAAGAAGTCAAGGCCGATATGGAATCCTTGATTCACCACTTCAAGCTGTTCACCGAAGGCTATTGCTTGCCTGAAGGTGAGACCTACGCGGCGGTGGAGCATCCCAAGGGTGAGTTCGGTATTTATCTGGTGTCCGATGGGTCGAACAAACCCTATCGGCTGAAGATTCGTGCGCCGGGTTTTGCGCATTTGTCGGGCTTGGATGAAATGTCACGCGGGCACATGCTGGCGGATGTCGTCGCCATTATCGGGACGCAAGATATTGTTTTTGGTGAGGTTGATCGGTAATGAAGGCCAGCAAGCTGCATTTGCTGACGGAGCATACCCGTCATGAAATTGATCATTGGCTGAGCAAGTATCCGCCCGAGCAGAAGCAATCGGCACTGCTGGCGGCGTTGCGTGAAACCCAGCATCAGAATGAAGGCTATCTCACCACGGATTTGATGGATGCCGTCGCGGAATACCTCGGCTTGCCGCCGATTTCGGTGTACGAGGTGGCCACCTTCTACTCCATGTTGGAAACCAAGCCCTGCGGTCGTCATCATGTGTCGATTTGCACCAATATTTCCTGCGCTTTGATGGGCTCAGATGCGATTGTGGCGCACTGCGAACATAAGCTGGGCATCAAAATGGGGCAGAGCACGCCCGATGGCCGCATTTACCTCAAGGTCGAGGAAGAGTGCTTGGCCGCGTGTGATGGCGGGCCGATGATGCAGGTGGATCATGTGTATTACGAAGGGCTGACACCGGACAAGGTCGATGCCATTCTGGATGCACTGAAATAACGCGGGGAACCCAATGAGCGAACAAGTCTGCTTTGCCACGATGCAATACGACGAACCCTGGTCGCTGGAGAGCTACCTAAAAACCGGGGGCTATGCCGCGTGGCGCAAGATTTTGGCGGAAAATACCGATCCGGCGCTCATTATCGAAGAACTGAAAGCCTCCAATTTGCGCGGTCGGGGCGGGGCGGGTTTTCCTACCGGCCTGAAATGGTCGTTCATGCCGCGCAATGCGCCGGGGCAAAAATATGTGGTGTGTAACTCGGACGAATCCGAGCCGGGTACCGCGAAAGACCGCCAAATTCTGCTGAATAACCCGCACGCGCTGGTCGAAGGCATGGCGATTGCCGGCTACACCATCGGCGCGACGGTGGGCTACAACTACATGCGCGGCGAGTTCACCGATTTGGTGTTCCGCCGGTTTGAAGGCGCCATCAAAGAAGCCTATGCCCTGGGTTTGCTCGGTAAAAATATCCAAGGTTCCGGCATTGATTTCGATCTGCACGGTTCTTTGGGTGCGGGCGCGTACATTTGTGGTGAGGAAACCGCGCTGCTCGAATCGTTGGAAGGCAAAAAAGGTCAGCCGCGCTTCAAGCCGCCGTTTCCGGCCAACTTCGGTTTATATGGTCGGCCAACGACGGTCAACAACACGGAAACGCTGTCCTCCGTGCCCGCCATCATGCGCAATGGCGGCAAGTGGTTCGCTGATTTGGGCGTGCCCAACAGCGGCGGGGTCAAACTGTTTTCCGTCTCGGGTCATGTGGCCAAGCCGGGGGTGTTTGAGATCCCCATGGGCATGCCGTTCGCGCAATTGCTCGAACTGGCGGGCGGGATGCGGCCGGGGCGTAAAATCAAGGCCGTGATTCCGGGCGGTTCGTCCACGCCGGTGATTCCGGGCGAGGCGATGCTCAAGGTCAATATGGATTACGACTCGATTGCCAAAGCGGGGACTTTCCTCGGCTCCGGCGGTTTGATCGTGATGGATGACACCACGGACATGGTGAAGGCCTTGCAGCGCATTTCTCGCTTTTATTATTCCGAATCGTGCGGGCAGTGCACGCCGTGCCGCGAAGGCACCGGCTGGCTTTACCGCATGCTCACGCGCATTGTGGAAGGGAAGGGGCAAAAGGCAGACCTCGACCGCCTCGACGATGTAGCCAGCAAGATCGAAGGTCGCACCATTTGCGCGCTGGGC
Organism: Halothiobacillus neapolitanus; assembly: GCA_020721485.1. GTDB lineage: Bacteria > Pseudomonadota > Gammaproteobacteria > Halothiobacillales > Halothiobacillaceae > Halothiobacillus > Halothiobacillus neapolitanus_B. The sequence continues at coordinate 4,029 of DYMR01000025.1, forward strand.
GATGCCGCCGCCGTGCCGGTGCGTAGTTTCATCAAACATTTCCGCCCCGAGTTCGAGTATTACATCGAACATGGCCGCAGCATGATTGCCGACGGCTTGGCCACGGTTTAACGCAGAAGGGTGAGTCAGTTGAGCCATCAAGCGAACAGCCACACGAACAGTCCGTTGGCAGCCGGTGCCGAAGTGTTGCCGGAAGACCTCATCAGCATCGAGGTGGATGGGCAGCGCCTGCAAGGTCGCAAAGGCGACATGCTGATCGAAGTCACCGATCAGGCGGGCATCAACATTCCCCGGTTTTGCTATCACCGCAAACTCTCCATCGCCGCCAACTGCCGGATGTGTTTGGTGGAAGTCGAGCGCGCGCCGAAGCCGTTGCCGGCGTGTTCGACGCCAATTTCCGAAGGGATGCGCGTGCAAACCCGCAGTCGCAAAGCCTTGGCGGCCCAACGAGCCACCATGGAGTTCTTGTTGATTAACCACCCGCTGGATTGCCCGATTTGCGATCAGGGCGGCGAGTGCGAATTGCAGGATTTGGCGATGGGTTATGGCGAAGGGGTGGGGCAATACTCCGAAACCAAGCGCGTGGTCAAAGATAAAGACATCGGCGCGTTGATCGCCACCGACATGACCCGCTGCATCCACTGCACGCGCTGCGTTCGCTTTGGCGAGGAAATCGCCGGACTCAAAGAGCTGGGCGCGGTCGGTCGTTCCGAACACATGGAGATCGGCACCTACATCGCCAAAAGCGTCACCTCCGAATTGTCCGGCAATGTCATTGACCTGTGCCCGGTCGGCGCGCTGACTGCCAAGCCTTCACGCTACACCGCACGGCCCTGGGAGTTGGTGCAACAACCGCACCTCAGTACCCACGATGCCTGGGGCTCCAATCTGTATTTGCACACGCGCGGCGGGCGGATTATGCGCACCGTGCCACGCGAAAATGACGCCATCAACGAAACTTGGCTGGCGGATCGCGACCGCTTTGCCTACACCGGCTTGTTCACCGAAGATCGCCTGACGACCCCGATGCTCCGGCGCGAGGGTGTCTGGCAGGCAACCGATTGGGATACTGCTTTGGGTTTTGTGGCCGAGCGCCTGCAAGCCATCGCCCAACAGCAAGGCGGGGGCGCGATTGGCGGCCTCATCAGCCCGCAATCCAGCTTGGAAGAACTGTATTTATTCCAAAAACTGATTCGCGGCTTGGGCTCGAATCATGTGGATCATCGTCTGCGGCAAGTGGATTTTTCCGCCGATGGCGGCGATCCGGTCATGCCGTGGTTTGGCATGGATATTCCCGCATTTGAAACGCAAAAAGTCATCGTGACCGTTGGCTTGACCGTGCGCGAAGAAATCCCGCTGCTGGGGCATCGCCTGCGGCAAGCGGCCACCGAGCACCGAGCCACGGTGCATGTCGTGCATCCGTTCGAACAGGCGCTCACCTTTACCGCGCAACAATGGCCGGTGGCCGGCGAAACCGGCATGCTCGACTTTATGATCGCCTTGGCGCGGGCGGCGGGCGTCAGCTTGCCGGACAGCTTGGGCGAGGGCGCAGCCGCGCCGACGATGGTGGCTACCGTATTGGCTGATCTGCAACGCACAGGCGCCACCACGCTGATGTTGGGCGCGTTGGTGCAGCAGGATGCGCATTTTGGCGCGATTCGTTACTTGGCCGCACAGGTCGCCAAGGCCACCGGCGCCACACTCTCGCTGTTGCCGCAGGGCGCGAATGCCGCCGGCGCGTGGTTGGCGGGCGCGGTGCCGCACCGCCTGCCGGGCGGCCAGTCGGCGGTGGGTACTGGGGATTCCGCCCAGTCGCTGTTGAGCCAGCCCAAGCCCGCCATGCTGCTGTTCGGTGTGGAACCCTCACGGGATACGGCGGCAGGCGCGGCGGCGATTGAATCCCTGCGTCAAGCTGAGTGTGTCATTTGCGCGACGGCGTATGACACGCCCGAACTGCGCGCGCTGGCCGATGTGCTGCTGCCCATCGGTTCGGCGGTCGAAACGGCGGGCACTTGGGTCAACGGCGAAGGCCGATGGCAGCCCCAGCGTGGCGTGGTCGGTGCGCTCGGCGCTGCCCGTCCGGGCTGGAAGGTGCTGCGTGTGTTAGGGAATTTGCTGGATCTGGCCGGGTTTGATTATCTGGATGCCGCCCAAGTGCGCAGCGAAGTGCAAACGCACTGCGCGAATATCACGCTCTCCAATCACAGCGATGTGCTGGGCGCGGTACTGCGTCCGTCGGCGTCGGCGGAAGGTTGGCTGCGTCTGGCGCCGGTATCCCCCTATTCGGTGGATTCAGTGGTGCGCCGTGCCGAACCCTTGCACGCCACGGAACTGGCCGCGCGCCACCGCAGTTGCTTGATGAATCCAGTGGATGCAGCGGCGGCCGGTTTTGCCGCCGGCGATCGGTTGCGCGTTACGCAGGCGGGGCACATCGCGGTGCTGCCGCTGGTGCTGGATGAGGGCGTGCCACCCGGCAGCGTGGTGGTGCCCGTCACGGCGGCGTCTGCCGCCTTGCCGGCACGCGTGGGTCGCGTGTCACTGTCGCAGGAGGTGGCCTGATGTTGACCCAGTTCCTCAGCCCCTGGCTCTCGTGGCTGCCGACAGATTGGCAGTATTTGGTCATCACCACCCTCGGGGTGCTGATTATTCTGCTGCCCGTGGTCATTTCGGTGGCCTATCTCACCTATTTCGAACGCAAGGTCATCGGCTACATGCAAGTCCGCATTGGGCCGAATCGCGTCGGCCCCTTGGGATTGCTCCAGCCGTTTGCGGATGTGTTCAAACTGCTGTTCAAAGAAATCATCACCCCGAAGCTGGCCAATAGCTTCATCTTCTATCTCGCGCCGGTGCTGATTCTGGTGGCCTCGTTTGTCGCCTGGGCGGTCATCCCGTTCGATAAAGGCTGGGTGTTGGCGAATGTCAACGCGGGCTTGCTGTATGTCCTCGCCATTGGGGCCGCCGGGGTGTACGGCGTGATCCTTGCGGGTTGGGCGTCCAACTCGAAATACGCCCTGCTCGGCGGGATGCGTTCGGCGGCGCACAAAGTGGCGTATGAACTGGCGATGGGCTTTGCCTTGGTGGGCGTGCTGATGGTCGCTAAAAGCCTGAATTTGTCACAAATCGTTGAAAACCAAGCCGGTGGGCTTTTCCATTGGTATTGGTTGCCGCTGCTGCCGATGTTCGTGGTGTACTTCGTGTCTGGCGTGGCGGAAACCAACCGCGCGCCCTTCGATATTTCCGAAGGCGAATCCGAAATCGTGGCCGGCTTCCATGTCGAGTATTCCGGCATCACCTTCGCGCTGTTCATGTTGGCCGAATACGCGAGCATGATTCTCATCTCCGCACTCACCGCCATCCTGTTCCTCGGGGGCTGGCTGTCGCCGTTTGAAGGCACTTTCCTGCACGCCGCATTCGCCTGGGTGCCGGGCATTGTCTGGTTCTTTATCAAGATCGCCGTACTGTTGTTCCTGTTTTTGTGGTTCCGCGCCACCTTCCCCCGGTATCGCTATGACCAAATCATGCGATTGGGCTGGAAGATTTTTATTCCCGTCACGATTTTGTGGATTTTCGTCGAGGGCGTGATGGTGTATTTCCGTGTCGGCCCTTGGTTCGCGTGAGATTGACGAGGTAAGGCCATGAAACAGATCAAGCATTTCGTCAAAACTTGGTTCCTGTGGGAATTGTTCCTCGGGCTGTCGGTCACGGGCAAATATTTCTTTGGCCGCAAGTTCACCGTGCAATATCCGGAAGAAAAAACCCCGATGTCGCCCCGGTTTCGCGGGCTGCACGCCCTGCGCCGCTACGCCAATGGCGAAGAACGCTGTATTGCCTGCAAGCTCTGCGAAGCCGTGTGCCCCGCCTTGGCGATCACCATCGAGTCGGAACAGCGCGCAGACGGCACCCGCCGCACCACCCGCTACGACATCGACCTGTTCAAATGCATTTATTGCGGCTTTTGCGAAGAAGCCTGCCCGGTGGATTCAATCGTGGAAACCCGCGTATTCGAATACCACTTTGAGGCCCGAGGCGAGCAGATCATGACCAAAGAGCGCCTGCTCGCCCTGGGCGATCGACTCGAAACACAAATCGCCGCCGATCGGCTGGCCGACGCGCCGTACCGTTAAGACTGCGTCCGATGGGAGCCACTGCATGACGCTGTATCAGTTTTTGTTTTATGTGTTCGCCTCCTCGGCGGTGCTGTCGGCCATCCGCGTGATCTCGGTGAAAAATCCGGTTCATGCCGCCTTGTTTTTGGTCTTGACCTTCTTCTCCACCGCGCTGGTTTGGATTTTGATGGAGGCCGAATTCCTCGGCATCGTCTTGCTGCTGGTGTATGTCGGTGCCGTCATGGTGCTCTTCCTCTTCGTGGTGATGATGCTCGACATCAACTTGGCACCGCTGCGTGAAGGCTTCGTGCGGAATTTGCCAGTGGGCGTGTTCGTCGCGCTGGTGATGGTCATCGAATTGGGGTTGGTGGTCGGCGCGCACAGTTTTGGCCTGAGCGCCTATCCCGCCCCGACGCCGGCTCCCGCCGATGCCGCCAACACCCTCGCGCTGGGCTCGGTGCTGTATACCGATTTCGTGTATCCCTTTGAAATTGCGGCATTCATTCTGCTGGTGTCGATCGTTGCGGCGATTGTTTTGGCGCATCGCAAGCGCGAAGGCGTGCTGTATCAAAACATTGACGCCCAGGTGCGCGTGCGCCGTGCCGATCGGTTGCGCATCGTGTCGATGCCCGCGAGCAAGCCCGTGACCGCCGCTGAAGAATCCGAAGGAAAACCCTCATGATTAGCCTGTCGCAATTCCTGATTTTTGGTGCGATGCTGTTTTCGATCAGCGTGGCGGGCATTTTTTTGAACCGAAAAAATGTGCTGATTCTGCTGATGGCGATTGAGCTGATGTTGTTGGCGGTGAATGTCAATTTCATCGCGTTCTCGCATTTCTTGGGGGACATCAACGGCCAAGTGTTCGTGTTTTTCGTGCTGACGGTGGCGGCGGCCGAGGCCGCGATTGGCTTGGCGATTTTGGTGACGCTGTTCCGTAACCGGCGCACCATCAATGTCGAAGACCTGACGGCGATGAAGGGCTGAACCCATGGAAAAGATTTATCTCGCCATCGTGTTGGCGCCTTTGATCGGCGCGCTCATCGCCGGTTTGTTTGGTCGCCCGATCGGCCGTGCCGGCGCGCATTGGGTCACCATTTTGGGCGTGGCGATTGCGTTCGCGCTGTCGCTTTATAGTTTTTACCAGCATGTCTGGGGGGGGCTGCCCACCTTCAACGGCGCGGTGTACACCTGGGCGGCGACCGACAACTTCCAGTTCGATGTCGGCTTTTTGATCGACCACCTCACCGTGCTGATGATGGTCGTCGTCACCGGCGTCAGCCTGATGGTGCACATCTACACCATCGGCTACATGGCGGATGACCCCGGCTATCAGCGCTTCTTCAGCTACATCTCGCTGTTCACCTTCTCGATGCTGATGCTGGTGATGGCGAACAACTTGATGCAGCTTTTTTTCGGCTGGGAAGCCGTGGGTTTGGTGTCGTATCTGCTGATTGGGTTCTGGTACAAGCGCGAAACCGCGATTTTCGCCAACCTCAAAGCCTTCTTGGTCAACCGCGTGGGGGATTTTGGCTTCCTGCTCGGCATTGCCGCCATTCTGATGTACGCCAACACCGTCGATTACGCCACCTTCTTCGAGCGTCTGCCGGCGCTGGCGGGCGTGACGGTACAAATCTGGCCGGGGGTTGAATGGTCGTTGCCGACCGTAATCGCCATTCTGCTGTTCATCGGCGCGATGGGTAAATCCGCGCAGGTGCCGCTGCATGTGTGGCTGCCCGATTCGATGGAAGGCCCGACCCCGATTTCCGCCCTGATTCACGCCGCGACGATGGTCACGGCGGGTATTTTCATGGTGGCGCGCTTCTCGCCGTTGTATGAACTGTCCGATGCCGCGCTGTCGTTCATCATGGTGATCGGCGCGGTTACGGCGCTCTTCATGGGCTTGCTGGGTTTGGTGCAGAACGACATCAAGCGCGTGGTGGCGTATTCCACCTTGTCGCAACTGGGGTACATGACCGTGGCGCTCGGCGCCTCGGCCTATTCGGCGGCGATTTTCCACCTGATGACCCACGCCTTCTTCAAAGCGCTGCTGTTCCTTGCGGCCGGCTCGGTCATCATCGCCATGCACCACGAGCAGGACATCCGCAAAATGGGCGGCCTGTGGAAATACATGCCGATCACCTTTGTCACCTTCCTGATCGGTTCCCTGGCGTTGATTGGCTTTCCGGGTACCTCGGGTTTCTACTCCAAAGACAGCATCATCATGGCGGTCGAAGCCTCGAATTTGCCCGGCGCGACCTTCGCCTATTGGTCGGTGCTGATCGGCGTTTTCGTGACTGCGCTGTATACCTTCCGCATGTTCTTCCTGGTGTTTTTCGGCAAAGAACGGATGGATGCGCATACGCGTTCGCACCTGCATGAATCGCCCAAAGTGGTGACTTTGCCGCTGATCGCCCTCGCCATTCCCTCGCTGATCGTCGGCTATTTCGCGATTGATCCGCTGCTGTTTGGTGGCTTCTTTGGCGAATCCATCAAGGTGATGCCGGAACATGGCGCGATGGCCAGTTTGCAAGCGCATTTCCATGGCGCTGCCGCGATGTTCCTGCACGGCCTGACTTCTCCGGTGGTGCTCTTGTCGTTGGCGGGCGTGGGCGTGGCGGCGTTGATGTACCTTGGATTCCCCGACTCCTTGCCCAAAGGGGTCGCCCGCGTGTTCAGTCTGCCCAAGCGCATTTTGGATGGCGCCTACGGCTTCGATGACTTCAATAATGTGGTGTTCGGTGCCGGTTCCCGTTTGCTCGGGCGCGGCCTGTGGCGCGTCGGGGATGTACGGATGATTGATGGCTGGCTGGTCAATGGCACGGCGGGGCTCGTCGCCTTCACCGCCGGTCAATGGCGCAAGATGCAGACCGGCTATCTCTACCACTACGCCTTTGTGATGATCCTGGGTTTGATCGGGCTCATGACTTGGATCGTATTTGTTCGTTGACCCTCGTTTTGGATGGATGCTGGATTCATGCCTAATTTTTCTTGGCCGATGCTTAGCCTGATCGTCTGGCTGCCCATCCTCGCGGGTGTGCTGGTCATGGCGTTTGGGTCTCGCCGCCCGAACGCTGCGCGCTGGTTCGCGCTCATCAGCGCCGTCTTGGTTTTGCTGTTGAGCTTGGCGTTGCTGCCTTCGTTCGATCTGCATACTTATGCGATGCAATTTGTCGAACGGGCGGCGTGGATTCCCCAATTTGGGATTCACTACCATCTGGGTGTCGATGGCATTTCCTTGCCCTTGATTATCCTGACCGCGTTCACCACGGTCATCGTCATCATCTCCGCTTGGGAAGTCATTCAAGAAAAGCCGCATCAATATCTCGCAGCCTTCCTGATTATGGAAGGCATGATGAACGGCACTTTTGCCGCGCTCGACGCCATCGTGTTCTACTTCTTCTTTGAAGGCATGCTGATCCCGATGTTCGTCGTGATTGGCATTTGGGGCGGCCCCCGGCGCGTCTACGCCACGATCAAGTTTTTCCTCTACACCTTCCTCGGTTCGGTGTTCATGTTGATCGCGCTGATCTACATGTATTTCAAGGGTGGAAGTTTTTCGATTCTGCACATGCAGCAATTGCCGCTGACGATGACCGAGCAAGTGCTGATTTTCCTCGCCTTCCTGATCGCCTTCGCGGTGAAAATCCCGATGTGGCCGGTCCACACCTGGTTGCCGGACGCGCATGTGGAAGCGCCCACCGGCGGCTCGGTGATTCTGGCCGCGATTATGCTGAAAATCGGGGGCTATGGCTTCCTGCGGTTCTCCTTGCCGATCACGCCGGACGCATCCTCCCTGCTCGATGGGCTGATGATCGCGCTGTCCCTGGTGGCGATTGTGTACATCGGCTTTGTCGCCCTGGTGCAGGGCGACATGAAAAAGCTGGTGGCTTATTCGTCGATTTCGCACATGGGCTTCGTTACCTTGGGGTTGTTCATCATCTTCCTGATTGCCGCCGATCCGATCAACATGAACCACAGTGGCGTGCGGCTGGCCTTGGAAGGCTCGATGGTGCAAATGATTTCCCACGGACTGATTTCCGCCGCCATGTTCCTGTCGATTGGCGTGCTCTATGACCGCCTGCACTCGCGGGAAATCTCCACCTACGGCGGCGTGGTCAACACCATGCCGTGGTTCGGTGCGATGGTCATGGTATTCGCCATGGCGAATGTCGGCTTGCCGGGCACCTCGGGGTTTGTGGGCGAATTCATGGTCATCCTCGCGGCCTTCAAAGCCAACTTCTGGATTGCCTTTGCCGCCGCCCTGACGCTCATCATTGGTGCGGCCTACACCCTGTGGATGGTCAAGCGGGTCATATTCGGCGAAGTGGTCAATGCCGCTGTGTCCACGCTGAAAGACCTCAACGCGCGCGAAGCGTGGATGCTCGGCAGCTTGGTGTTCCTGATTATTCTGATGGGGGTTTGGCCCAACCCTCTGCTTGATCTGATGCACGCCACCATTGAACATCTCGCGCAGCAGGCGCTCACCTCGAAATTGTGATTCCAGCCATGCCTACACTTTCTTCCTTGAACCTAATGCCGGTGCTGCCCGAAGTGATTTTGGCCGGCATGGTGTGCGTGATTTTGCTGATTGATCCGTTCTTGCCGAAATCTGGCCGCACCTTGAGTTATGTGCTGTCGTTGGCGACTTTGGTCGTACTGTTCGCTGTCACCGTGTTCGGCATGAGCCCCGAGGTACGCTTGAGTTTCGGCGGCATGGTGGTCAATGACCCCATGTCCGATCTGATGAAGCTCGCCCTGTATGCCGGGCTGGCGCTCGTGCTGATCCTCTCGCGCGGCTACCTCAAAGATCGCGGGATCGATCAGGGCGAATACTACATGCTCGCCTTGTCCGGCCTGCTGGGCATGATGATTCTGGTTTCCGCCAACCACTTATTGCTGATTTATCTCGGGCTGGAACTGATGTCGCTGTCGATGTACGCCATGACCGCGCTCAAACGCGACGATGGCCGCGCCTCGGAAGCTGCCATGAAGTATTTTGTGCTGGGCGCGCTGGCGTCTGGTCTGCTGCTGTATGGCATGTCGCTGCTGTATGGCGTCACCGGCGGCCATCTCATGCTGACCGATATTGCCCAAGCGGTATCCACCGGCCCAAGCTCGCTGGCGCTGAAAACCGCCGTCGTGTTTATCGTCATCGGGGCGATTTTCAAATTGGGTGTCGCCCCGTTTCATATGTGGCTGCCCGATGTGTACGAAGGCGCGCCCACGGCGGTCACACTGTATCTGGCCACCATCCCGAAAATTGCCGCGCTGGCCATGTTGCTGCGCTTGCTGGTCGATGGCATGGGCGGGTTGATGGTCGATTGGCAACCCATTCTGATCGTTACCGCCATGCTGTCGATGGCCTTGGGGAATGTCGTGGCAATTGCGCAGATCAGCTTCAAGCGCATGCTGACTTACTCCACCGTGAGCCATGTGGGCTTCGTCATGCTCGGCGTACTGGCGGGCACCGAAGCGGGATATTCCGCCGCCTTGTTCTACACCTTGGCGTATGTGGTGATGTCCCTCGGTGGCTTCGGCATGATTCTGCTGCTCGCCCGACAAGGCTACGAAGCCGAACAACTCGATGACCTGCGCGGCCTGAATGACCGCAGCCCCGTCATGGCGTTCGTCTTCCTGCTGCTGATGTTTTCGATGGCCGGGATTCCGTTCACCCTCGGGTTCTGGGCGAAGCTGGCGGTATTGCAAGCGGTGGTCGGCGTGGGGCTGACTTGGCTGGCCGTGTTCGCCGTCATCACCTCGGTGATTGGCGCGTTCTATTACCTGCGCGCCGTAAAATTTGTGTACTTCGATGAACCGATCGACCGTTCTGCGGTCAATTCAGCCTGGTCCGTGCGGGGCGTTTTGGCGGTCACCGGCTTGATCGTGCTGGGGCTGGGTTTATACCCGTCTTGGCTGACGGGCCTCACCGCGCAGGCTTTTGGCGGCTGATTTTTCGACGAGCGTTTGGAGTATCTATGGTCAATAACAGCTTAGTTCACGGCTACATTCTGGCGCTGTTCATCTTGGCAAACCTGCCGTTTCTGAATCAGCGGTTGTTTCTGCTGATTCCCGTGGTGCGTGCCGGTGCGCGCAAGCCGTTTTGGTTCCGCATGGTGGAGTGGCTGGTGCTGTACGCGGTGGGGATTGGCATCGGGCTGTATTTCGAAAACGCGATTGGCGGCATACAACATAAACCCTGGGAATTCTGGGTTGTCACCCTATTCATGTTTGGCACCTTTGCCGCACCGGGTTTTATTTGGCAATACCAATTGCGGCAGCAACTCGCCGCGCGCTGATTCCTGCGGTGAATCGTCCAGCAACCAAGGCACCT
>DYMR01000026.1:0-2482 GCA_020721485.1 Halothiobacillus neapolitanus
CATCCAGAATGTGGCGCGCCAGGGCAAGCCGGACAACATCAAAAAAGGGCAATTCCTCGCGCCCTGGGATATGGGCAATGTGGTGGAAAAAGCGCGCGCCGTCGGCAATCAACAAATCATGGTTTGTGAGCGCGGCGCCAGTTTTGGCTACAACAACCTCGTCTCAGACATGCGCAGCCTTGCCGTGATGCGCCAAACCGGTGCGCCGGTGGTGTTCGATGCCACCCATTCCGTGCAATTGCCGGGCGGGCAGGGCGCGAGTTCCGGCGGGCAGCGCGAATTTGTGCCGGTGCTGGCGCGTGCCGCCGTGGCCGCTGGCGTCGCGGGGCTCTTTATGGAAACGCATCCGAACCCCGCAAAAGCCTTATCCGATGGCCCGAATGCCTGGCCGTTAGACCAGATGGCAGAGCTATTGCATACCTTGGTAGAGATTGACCGTTTGGTTAAGTCTGCCGGCTTTCCGGAGCAAGCGCTGCTGGCTGCGGAATAACGATTTGACCTGAACGATTCGCTCGCTCAGGTATATGATTTTTTAATGATTTACTGAACTAGTTTGGAGAGAAAAAAATGAAAGCCATCGAAGGCGTGCGCGCACGACAAGTGATTGATTCCCGTGGAAACCCGACGGTTGAGGCCGAAGTATTCGTCGCCGGCGGCGTGATGGGCCGCGCGATTGTGCCTTCCGGCGCATCGACTGGCACCCGCGAAGCGATCGAGCTGCGCGATGGCGATAAATCCCGCTTCGGCGGCAAGGGCGTCAGCCGTGCCGTGGCGCATGTCAACGGGGAAATTGCGGCCAAACTCAAGGGCATGGATGTGCTGGATTTGGCGGCGATTGATGCGGCGATGATCGCGCTCGATGGCACCGAAAACAAATCCCGCTTGGGTGCCAACGCCCTGTTGGCGGTTTCTTTGGCTGCCGCACAAGCCGCCGCGCAAGCCAGCGGCAAAGCGCTGTTCGATTATTTGGGCAAAGGGCAGGGCGTGACCCTGCCGGTGCCGATGATGAACATCATCAATGGCGGCGCGCACGCGGACAACTCGGTCGATATGCAGGAATTCATGATTATTCCGGCGGGCGCGCCGAGTTTTTCTGAAGCGCTGCGCTACGGCACGGAAGTATTCCACACCCTGAAAAAAGTGCTGCACGACCGGGGTTTGAATACGGCGGTGGGCGATGAAGGCGGCTTCGCCCCGGATTTGCCGTCGAACGAAGCGGCGATTCAAATCATCATTGAAGCCATCAAAATGGCGGGCTTTGAGCCGGGTAAAGATGTATTCATTGGTCTGGATGCCGCCAGTTCCGAATTCTACAAAGATGGCAAATACCATCTGGAAGCCGAAGGCCGCGCCTACACTTCCGCAGAAATGGTGGATTTGCTGGCGGATTGGGCTGAAAAATATCCGATTCTCTCCATCGAAGACGGCATGGCCGAGCAGGATTGGGACGGTTGGGCGCTGTTGACCCAACGCCTGGGCGGCAAAGTGCAGTTGGTCGGGGACGATATTTTCGTGACCAACGCCAAAATTCTGCGCGAAGGCATCGACAAAAAAATCGGCAACTCGATTCTGATTAAGGTCAACCAAATCGGCACCTTGACTGAAACGCTGGAAACCATGGCACTGGCCGAGAAAAATGGCTACACCAGCGTGGTTTCTCACCGTTCGGGGGAAACCGAAGACACCACCATCGCCGATTTGGCGGTGGCGACCAACGCCGGTCAAATCAAAACCGGTTCGATGTCCCGTTCGGATCGGATGGCCAAATACAACCAATTGCTGCGCATCGAAGAAGCCTTGGGCAGTCGGGCAAAGTTTTTGGGTACCGCTGCGTTTCGGCAAGGTTGATTTCGACCGGACGAATTGATCGTGGCGGCACGCATCATCGCTTTGCTCCTGCTGGTGGCCATTCTCGCCTTCTTGCAGATGCGATTGTGGTCGGGGGATGCTTCCCTGACTGCGCTGCATGAAAAGCAGGCGCGATTGACGGATCTTCAGTCAACGCACGAATCTTTGGCGGAGCGCAACCGGCGGCTGTTTGCTGAGGTCGATGACCTCAAAACCGGCCTCGGGGCGCTGGAAGCGCGGGCGCGGGTGGATTTGGGGCTAATCGGCCCGGATGAAACCTTTTTTCAAGTGATTGAAGACGCGCGCACCGATCAAATCACCCCGCCACGCGGGGATGCCAACACGCTGCCCTCGACGCCGCCGGTTCCGGTGGCAGCACCCGCGGCTTCGGCGGCCAACAAGGCGCCTTCGACGGCATCGACTGGCCGGTGACATGATTGCCCCGTGGTGGCTGGTGATTCCTGCGGCCGGCTCTGGTCGTCGCTTGGGCGGGGCGGTGCCCAAACAATTTCTTCCCTTGGGTGAGTTCACGGTGTTGGCCACCACGCTGTCGCGTTTTGTGGATCTGCCGGGTTTGCAGGGCGTGGTGTTGGTGGTCAGCGCCGAGGGTCTGCCGCGTAGCGATGACGATGAC
>DYMR01000026.1:2582-12308 GCA_020721485.1 Halothiobacillus neapolitanus
ATGACCATGACTATGGCGAGGACCGTGCCGATCGCCAAGATGTGGTTCGCCAAGATGCGGCCGCCTGGGCAGGATTGTCCGAGGCGTCGCAACTCGGCGGCATTCCGCTGCATTGGGTGGCGGGCGGCGCGGAGCGGGTCGATAGCGTCTGCGCGGCGCTGCACTATCTGCAATGCACCTTGGGCGTAGACGAGTCGGCCTCGGTGCTGGTACACGATGCCGCGCGCCCCTGTGTGCGCTCGCAGGATGTGTTGGCGTTGCTGAATGCGCTGCCGGATGCTCCGGATGGCGCCTTACTGGCCGTACCGGTGCGCGATACCTTGAAGCGAGCCGCAGTTTGTGCCGCAGTTCGTGCCGATACTCATGCGGAAGGCTGCACGGAGGGGGGCGCTGCCGAATCGCTCACGGTGGCGGAAACCGTGTCGCGTGCGGCGCTGTATCACGCCCTCACACCGCAAGCCTTTCCCTTGGGGCGTTTGCTGCGGGTATTGCGGCAGGCGGTGGCGGCGGGCGTGGTGGTCACGGATGAGTCGTCCGCCATGGAATGGTCGGGTGGCAGCCCGCGCTTGGTTTTGGGTCATGCCGATAATCTGAAAATCACTCAGCCGGAAGATTTACCCTTGGCTCGGATGATTCTTCAGGCGCAGTCGGCCTAACAGGCTGTTGAAAAATGGTTTCAACAGCCCACCGTTATGGGCGTGTAGCGGAACGATGGGGTTGAAAAAACGACAGGGAAGTCTTTTTTCAACATCCTGCTGATCCCGCCCCCCGCATCGGCATCAAACCTGACTGCCGGCGACATAGCCCGATGACCAGGCCCACTGGAAGTTGTATCCACCGAGCCAGCCGGTCACATCGACCACTTCGCCAATAAAATACAAGTTGGGGACTTGCCGTGCGGCCATGGTTTTGGACGACAGCGCCTGTGTATCGACGCCGCCCAAGGTGACTTCCGCCTTGGCGAATCCCAAGGTGCCTGCCGGTTGAATCGGCCACTCGTGTAGCAGCGCGTCGATGCTGTTTTTTTCTTTTTGACTGTATTGCGCCAAGGGCTTGAGCCAGTGATGTTGCGCGCAGAAACTCTCCGCCAAGCGTTTGGGCCAGTAGTCGCCCAAGCGGTGCGCCAGCGTTTGCTTGCCGTGTTCGGCCTGCCAAAAATTTTCGGCGACATCGGGCAGCAAATCGACGGATAGCGGGCTGCGTTTGTCCTGCTGCCAGCTCTGGGCTTGCCAGTAGCTGGAGGCTTGCAAAATCGCCGGCCCGGATAGCCCGCGATGGGTGAATAACAGGTCTTCGCGAAACACCGGGGCATCGGCTGCGCCCTGCGCCGTGACCGTCACGCTGTTGCCGGCGACGGGCAATTCCGCCAACCAATCCGGCGACATCGCCAAGGGCACCAGGGCGGGTTGCGGTGGCACGATGGGCAGGCCGAATTGCTCTGCGAGCCGATACCCGAGCGGGCTGGCGCCCAGTTTCGGGATGGCCAGCCCGCCGGTGGCCACCACCAACGCGGTGGCGTGCTGGCTGCCTTGGGCGGTGTGCACGATAAAGCCGGAATCGTCGCGGTCTACGCCTTCAATGGCGCAGGGGTGGCGCAGGGTCACGCCGCCTTGCGCGCATTCATCGAGCAGCAGGTCGATGATGGCCTGGGCGGAACCGTCGCAAAACAGTTGTCCCAGGGTTTTTTCGTGGTATGCAATGCCGTGCCGCTCGACCAAGGCAATGAAATCTTGTGCGCTGTATTTGGCGAGCGCGGAGCGCACAAAGTGCGGATTCTGCGAGAGAAAATTCACCGGTTGCACGCTGCGGTTGGTGAAGTTGCAGCGACCCCCACCGGAAATGCGAATCCGTTCGCCAATCCGTTCGGCGTGATCGAGCAGCAACACCCGCCGCCCCCGCTGGCCGGCGGTGGCCGCGCACATGAGTCCGGCGGCGCCTGCGCCCAGCACGATGACATCCCACTCTGGCGTCTTCATGCCTTGCCTGCTTCACACGGGGCGGCGGGGCGGTTTTCGCTCGTCAATTTCTTGACGATTTGTGCGGCGGGTCGAGCCTGCGCGGGGGGTGCGGCGCGTCGTTCGGTTGATCTGTATGCGTTCATCTATCTGATTATTAATGATTAATTGTTGAATTTTATAGGATTTGTGAAATTGGCACGCCCCGTGCTTCTTGCTGGGTGTGTACTCTGTTTGCGGAGGTTCTGAACATGAACCGTCTTGCCTATATTGCCATGAGTGGTGCCAAGCAAACCTTGCTGGCGCAGGCCACCAATGCCAACAACTTGGCCAATGTCAGCACCCAAGGCTTCAAGGCCGATTTGGATGCGTTTACTTCCATGCCGGTTTCGGGCCCTGGCTATCAAAATACGCGGGTGTATGCGCAGGACACGCGCAGCGGCACGGATTTTCAACAAGGCCCGTTGATGACGACGGGGCGTTCGCTGGATGTGGCGATTAAAGGCGATGGGTTCATCGCCGTGCAAGCGCCGGATGGGTCGGAAGCCTATACCCGTCGGGGGGATTTGCATATTTCGCCGAACGGACAGTTGCAAACCGCCACCGGCGCGCCGGTGTTGGGCAATCAAGGGCCGATTGCGATTCCGCCGGCCAGCAAGATCGACATTTTGGGCGATGGCACGATTTCGATTATTCCTTTGGGCGGCAGCGTGAATGCGCCGGCGCAGGTGGATCGGATTAAGTTGGTCAGCCCGCCGGATTCTGCGTTGGAAAAACGAACGGATGGCTTGTTTGCCCTGAAGCCCGGCACACCGCCGCCGCCGGCCAATGCGGCGATTGGGCTGGCCAGCGGCGTGCTGGAGGGGAGCAATGTGAATCCGGTGGATTCGATGGTGAAGATGATCGAATACGGCCGGTTGTTTGAAATGCAAACCAAGATGATCAAAACGGCAGATGACAACAGTTCTGCCGCCGACAAATTGCTGCAATTTAGCTGAGGAACCCTGCCATGACGACGCCTGCACTATGGATCGCAAAAACCGGATTGGATGCCCAGCAAACCCGCATGTCGGTGATTGCCAACAACCTCGCGAATGTGAACACCACCGGCTTCAAGCAAGACCGGGCGGTGTTCGAGGACTTGGTGTATCAAAATTACCGCCAGGTGGGGGCTGCCAACACGCAAACCAACGAAGTGCCGACCGGCTTGAATATCGGCACCGGGGTGAAGGTGGTGGCGACGGAAAAAAACCACACCCAAGGCAATCTGGTGACCACCAACAACGCCTTGGATTTGGCGGTGAACGGACGCGGATTCTTTCAAGTTCTGCAACCGGATGGCTCCATTGCCTACACGCGGGATGGCAGCTTCAGCCTCGACAGCAATGGCCAGGTTGTGACGGCCAATGGCTATCCGCTGCAACCGTCGATTACGGTGCCGCAGGGTGCGCAGTCCATCACCATCGGCAAAGATGGCACGGTCAGCGTGCAACTGGCCGGTCAGGCGCAGCCTTCGCAGGTGGGCACGATTGATCTGGCCGATTTTGTGAATCCCGCCGGTTTGCAGCCGGTGGGCGATAACTTGTTTTTGGAATCCGGCTCCAGCGGTTCGCCGCAAACCAGCACGCCGGGCTTGAATGGCGTCGGCAATTTGCAGCAAGGCATGTTGGAAAGTTCGAATGTGAATGTGGTGGAAGAGTTGGTCAGCATGATCGAAACCCAGCGGGCGTATGAGATGAATTCCAAAGCGATTTCCAGCACTTCGAGCATGCTGCAAACGCTGAATCAGAACACTTAAGGGCGCTGGGGTAGGGGGTTGAAATGAACCATCGACGCGTTCTGTTGGCATCGGCGGCCATGAGTTTGTTGGCCGGTTGCGCGAGCCAGCCGCCAATCAAATCGGATCCGGCGTTCGCGCCGGTGATGCCGCCCGAGGCCGAATCGTATAACCCGATGCAAAGCAATGGGGCGATTTATCAGCCGGGGCAAATGGACAATATGTTTGTCGATTCCCGCCCGTATCGGGTGGGCGATATTTTGACGGTGGTACTGCAAGAGAGCATGAACGGCACCAAGAGCGCCACCACCGCCACCGGCAAGGCCGATACCATCGCGATCACGCCGCCGGCGTTTGGCGGCTTGTCTACCAGCCTGATGAATCGCTTGGGCGCGCAGTTAACCACGGCCAATCAGTTCAAAGGCAACGGCACCAGTGCGCAAACCAATACTTTGACCGGGCAAATCACCGTCACCGTGTCGCGGGTTTATGCCAACGGCAGTTTGTGGGTGCAGGGTGAAAAAAGCATCGGCATCAATCAGGGCAGCGAGTATGTGAAGCTCGCCGGCTTGATTCGTCCGCAGGATATTCGCAGCGATAACACCGTGCTTTCCACTCGGATTGCCGATGCGCACATTTCCTACGGCGGCACGGGCGCGCTCAACGATTCGAACAATCAGGGTTGGCTGGCGCGGTTCTTCAACAGCCCGATTTTCCCGTTTTAAGGAGTGCCATCATGCGTCGCACAGTCATTGTTTTCTGCCTGTTGATGCTGGAGGTGGCGGTCGCGCAAGCGGCGGAACCCTTGCAGCGAATCAAAGATTTGGCCACCTTCGCCGGCGTGCGGGATAACCAAATCATCGGCTATGGCATCGTGGTGGGCTTGCCGGGCACCGGCGATCAAACCACGCAAGTGCCGTTCACCCTGCAAAGCATTCAGAATATGTTGGCGCGGCAAGGCTTATCGCCTTCGGCGGGCAATGTGCAGCTCAAGAATGTCGCGGCGGTGATGGTGACTGCCAATTTACCGCCGTTTGTGAAGCCGGGTCAGAACATTGATGTGACGGTTTCTTCCATCGGTAATGCCAAAAGTTTGCGCGGCGGTGAGTTGTTGATGACGCCGCTGAAGGGCGTGGACGGCCAGATTTACGCGGTTGCGCAGGGCAGTTTGCTCGTGGGCGGGTTGGATGCGACGGGCAAAGATGGCTCACGGATTACCGTCAATATTCCGACAGCCGGACGCATCCCGAATGGGGCGATTGTCGAGCACGCGGTGCCGAGCATGATGGGCGGCGCCAACGCGGTGTATCTCGATTTGAACTCGCCGGATTTCACCACGGCGCGCAACATGGAAAAAGCCATCAACCAGCTCATGGGCCCTGGCGTGGCCGAAGCGGTCGATGGCGGCACCATCCGCGTGCGCGCCCCGCAGGACGCCAACCAGCGCGTCGGGTTTATGTCCGTGCTGGAAGATGTGCAGGTGTCTCCCGGCGAAGGGCCGGCCAAGGTGGTCGTCAACGCCCGCACCGGCACAGTGGTGATTGGTCAGAATGTGCGCATTGAAGCGGCGGCGGTGTCGCATGGGGATTTGACGGTCACGGTCAAAGAAAACGCCCAAGTATCGCAGCCGAATATGTTGGCGGGTGGCAGCACCGTGGTGACACCCAACTCGCAAATTGGCATCAAAGAGGACAAAAAACGCGCGTTCCTTTTCAACCCCGGCGTGACTTTGAACGACATCGTCAAGGCCGTGAATGCGGTGGGTGCTTCGCCTTCAGATTTGGTGGCGATTCTCGAAGCGCTGAAAAGCGCCGGGGCACTCAAAGCACAGTTGATCGTGATTTAAGAGGACGCTGATCGTGGCCATGACGCCCCCGGTGAGTATCTCCAGTTACACGGATTTTCAGGGCTTGGCGCAGCTGAAAACCACCGCGCAGAATGATCCACGGGCGGCGCTAATTGCCGTTGCCAAACAGTTTGAAACCCAATTCATCGGCATGATGATGAAATCCATGCGCGATGCCACGCCGCAAGACGGCTTGATGGATTCCCAGCAAGGCAAAACTTTTCAAGGGATGATGGATCAAGAAGTCGCCCAGAAAATCGCCGCCCAAGGCGGGATTGGTTTGGCCGGCGTGATCGAGCAACAGCTTCGGCAGGATACCCCCGGCGCGCAAGCCAAACCCGATCTGAATGCAGCCCCGCGCGCGTTTCCGCTGCATCCGGTGAATCCGGCCAGCAGCCAACCGGTCGATGCATTGCCTAAAGCCTTCAAACTGCCCCCGAGAAATTTGGGGCTGAAAGCCTTCGCCTTGCCGTCAACGCACGCAGGGGCTTTGCCGGTTTCGGTGCCGCCGAACCCTGCGGCCACCGCCAATCCCGCCGCGCTGGCGGTGACGACGGGCGCGCAAAAAGTGGCGTATTGGGATTCGCCCGAAGCGTTCGTCAATGCCATCTTGCCCCACGCCGAAGCAGCGGCGAAAGCCCTGGGTGTGCCGGCCAAGGTGTTGGTTGCGCAATCTGCGTTGGAAACCGGCTGGGGCAAGCATCTGCCGACGGACGCGCAGGGGCGGATCAACTACAACTTTTTTGGCATCAAGGCCGATGGGGCGTGGCAAGGCGCGCGGCAAACGGTGAACACGCTGGAGTTCGAGGGCGGCGCCATGGTGTCTCGCAAAGCCGCCTTTCGCGCCTACGACACCGTGGGCGCATCCTTTCAAGATTATGTGCAGTTCCTGCAAAACAACCCGCGCTATCAAACCGCTTTGGCCGCCAAGAGCAATCCGGCAGATTTTGCGCGCGCCTTGCAGAAGGCGGGCTATGCCAGTGATCCACAATACGCCGACAAGCTCATTGCCATCATGAATTCCGGGCGGATTCCCGACGCAGCGGGGCATTCTTGAGTCGCATTAACATCTGCCCGATTGGCAACCCACCGATTTATTCGTTGCAGTGCTAAAGTTCTTGTCCAGATGGCCGATATGTTCGTCATCCGGCAGTGGAGGTATGGGTCATGCCCGATTTAATGAGTAATGCCGTCAGCGGTTTGCTGGCGATGCAACAGGCCTTGGCCACGACGGGGCACAACATTGCCAACGCCAACACCCCCGGCTATTCGCGCCAATCGGTGAACTTGGCTTCGATGCAGGCACAGTTCCAGAATGGGAGTTACATCGGTTCCGGTGTGCAGGTGGCTTCCGTTACCCGCAGCTATGACCAATTCATTCAAACGCAGCTCAATTCCGCCACTGCCGACAACAGCCGCTACAGCTTTTTGCAAGATTACAGCACGCAGGTAACGCAATTATTGGGCGATACCCAAAGCGGTATTTCGGCGCAAACCCAGGCATTTTTCAACGCCTCGCAAGCGGTCGCGGCAAACCCCACGGATTTAACCGCACGCAGCAGTTTCCTCGGCGCGGCGCAAACACTGGCCAGCCAGTTCAATACCATCGATGGTCAGTTACAAAATCTGAACGATCAAATTGGGCAACAAGCCAATCAGATCGGCACGCAAATCAACACCTATGCCGGTCAAGTCGCCTCGTTGAATGGACAAATCACCAAAGCACTGGCCAGTAATCCCAGCGCGCCACCGAATGATTTGCTCGATCAACGAGATCAGTTGGTCACGCAAATTTCATCGTTGATTGATGTGAAGGTGACGACGGATAACGCCGGTAATGTGAATCTGAATGTCGGCACCGGCCAATCTTTGGTGCTGAACGATACCGCCACCAAAATATCGGTGGGGAATTTGCCCTCCGGCTTGAATGTCATGTTGGGCGGGGCGGATATTACCGCGCGGGTGTCCGGCGGAACGCTAGGCGGCATGATTCAAGCGCAAAGCCAAATGGTTACGCCCCTGCGCAATGAGCTGGGGCGCGCGGCGCTGGTGCTGGCCGATCAAGTCAACCAGAACCAAACAGCGGGCACCGATCTAAACGGCAATGCGGGATCGAATTTATTCACGCCGGTATCCGGTTTCGCCCCGCAAACGACCGCCATGCCAACCAACCAAGGCACCGGTTCGGCCACGGGGAGTTACACCGATCCCACCCTGTTGACGGGGCAAACCTACACCGCGCGCTTTGACGGCACGAACTGGCAGGTCAGCACCGTACCGGCAAATGGCAGCGCACCGATGGCCGTCGCTTCGGGCGGCTCGCTGAATTTGCCGGGCATGACGGTGAATTTCTCCGGCGCGCCGCAATCGGGAGATGTGCTGAATATCCTGCCCACCGTGGGCGCTGCCGGCAAAATCAGCGTGGTGCAACAAGACCCTTCGGGCATTGCAGCGGCAGCGGCGGGTCAGCCGGCGTACTCGCGCGACAACACGCAGATGACGGCCTTATTTAATTTGTCCAATCAAACCCTGGTGGGGCAGTCGGCGGCGGGTGCGAATGATGGAGTAAGTCTGAGTGATGCGGTGAATTCGGCGGTGAGTCAGACGGGCGCATTCGCCGGTCAAATTAAATTATCGGCTCAAGCGGCCACCAGCACGCTCAGTAATTTAACCTCAGAACAACAATCGGTGTCTGGCGTAAATTTGGACGAAGAGGCCGCTAATTTGATGCGGTTTCAGCAGCAATATCAAGCCTTGGCGCAGTCGATCAGTTCGGCCAATACCATGTTTCAGTCATTACTGGGCGCCTTCCGGTAAGGAGTTGAGAAAATGCGTGTTTCTACCTCAATGATTTTTTCGCAAGGGTTGACGAATCTGCAACAGCAGCAAACCAGCATGCTGACGGCACAACAGCAAATCGCCACCGGATTGAAATTAACCAACCCAGCGGATGATCCGGTCGCCTTTTCAACCGCAAGTAATTTGTCGGTATTAATCAGCAAACAAGGGCAATACAGCAGCAATATTGATAATGCCACCGGAAAATTATCGGTGCAGGAATCCACGCTGGGGAGTATCACCAATATTTTGCAATCCGTGCGCGATGCGGCGATTCAGGCGAACAATGCCGCCAACGACCCCACTTCACGGGCGGCATTAGCCGATCAAATCAACCAGTTGCGTGGAGCCTTGGCGAGTCAAATCAACGCAACGGATGAGCGCGGGGAGTATCTTTTTTCCGGCACGGCGGCCAAGCAAACGCCCTATAACGCCAGTGGGGTATTGAATCCCGCTGTGGCCAATGCCACACCGGTGAATTTGCAGGTTGCCGATGGTCAATCGGTGACGATCAATACCCCGGCATCTGGCGTATTCCAATTAACCAACAGTGCGACCACGGGCGGTAGCGCGAGTATTCTGCAAGTGCTCGATCAGTTATCTGCCGCCATTACCAACCAGCCCGCCAATGTGCAAACGGTGTACCAAACTGCGCAGCAAGATATTGATTCGGTCATGAACCAAGTCACCAACGCGCGGGGCAGCATGGGTAATGCCTTGAATGTACTCAGTACGGCGAAAACGAATAACTCAGCCGAGTCCGTGATTAATCAACAAACTCTGTCGAATTTGCGTGATACCGACATGGCCTCCGCCATCACCAAGCTCAATCAAAGTTATACCAATTTGCAGGCAACGCAAATGAGTATGGTGAAAATTCAAGGATTATCTTTGTTTAATTACATGCGATGAGGGCTCTGCGGCCTTTGTGCCGCAAAGCCTGAAATCTATGTGGTTTATTGTCATGCAAAGTGTGAGAACCTAAGCCAAACGAGTGAATCACGAGGCAGGTAGTGCATGGAAGACCATACCGAACAACACACCCAGATTGACTATGAGCGTGTGTTGTCATCCATCAATGCAGAGCGGCGCGCGGCGGGATTGCCGCAGATTGAACACGCCGTGATGCGCGTTCGGGTCAATATCCGGCTGGCGATTCATGGCATTGAGCGCCTGCCCGCGACCCCGCAAATCCAGTTAAACCCGAAAGGATTGGAAGAGTTCGCTCACGCACTGAATGAGCTGTTTCAAAGCAGTTTTAGTGCGAGCAGTTTGTCGGCTTTTGAATCAAAGCCTGAGCCGACGCCTGG
>DYMR01000026.1:12408-14243 GCA_020721485.1 Halothiobacillus neapolitanus
TGGATCAATACCTGGAACGCCCATCCGTTCGCATGCGCCAGTCGCTCAAGTACCGATGACAACCGTTAGCGTGACGGTACCCGAAGGTAAATCCGATCATCGGATTTATTTGGTTGATCTGTACGCCGCAATCAACCAAACCCGTCGCGCGCGGGTTCTGCCGCCGATTGAACCGGCGGTCATCGCGGTACGACTGGGCGTGCGGTTTGCGATTTTAGCCCGCAGAAAGCTGGATTTTAACCAAGCCTATTTGCCCTTGACCGACGATGAACTGGGATTGTTCCGGCAAATTCTAGCGGATCAATTCGATGTGGAATGGCCGGATGGCTTAAGCGCGATGCTCTCCTCTGGCCGCAAGCGTGCGCAGGAGCAGCCGAAAAAAATGGGCTGGATTGAGCGATTATTCCGCAAACGCAAACACAGCATCAGTGTGCCTGCCTTGATTATGGCCGTGACCCGTCAGCGTGCGAATTTAGGCTATAAACCCATGTCGCCCACCGCCATTTCAGCGGGTTGCCGTGATAATGTAAGCGCTTTGGGGATCAAGGTCAGTCCAACGGATCAAGTCTTGGTGCTCAATGATCAGCAGCTCGACGCCTTGGCGGAGTATTTACGAGACCAATATGGGTTGTTTTTCGAGGACTTGGAAGAGTTTATTGACTCATCCAAATAATCCGTCTTGAAGTAAAGGAAAAAGATATGTCAGTCGTTGAGCAAGATCGCGGATTATTGCGGATGGGTGGCTTAAGCCATGTGTTTCACTGCAATCACTATAATGCCCATTTGCAAATGGCAGTGATGTTGGGCGATGGGATCGAAGCGGATTTTTCGCCCCGTAAATTGTTGCAAGAAGGCGCGCAAATGATTGTCGAGCATTTGCGCCGACAAGGGTATTCCGATGAGCAATTGTTGGCCGAATATACCGCTTCCGGCTTCGGCGTTTTGCGTGCCGTGGATGCCGATCATTGGGTGGCCGAGCATTCGCATTATGGCGAAACCACTTATTTTCATGGTCGGCCAGAGCCAAGTTGCTTTTTCGATGCGGGCTTTTTAAGCGGATTGACCGGACGGCAAGCCACGGAAGTCGAATGCCGCCACGATGGGGGGCGCACGGATCGGTTCGCGTTGGGTGCGGCGGTGTCGCCTCTGCCCGCCTTCATCCGCCACCCAGAATCGATGACGCAGGCTCCCGCGCGGTTTGGCTTTCCTGAATGTGTTTCAAAAACCGATACGGTCAATGAAGAAGCCATTATCGCGGCGGTTTCTGGTATGCCGCTGTGGGGAAAATCTCCGGCGGAAGGCGGGAATGGGTTAATTCGAGCGTTTGGTGTCGCTTTAACCGTGCATTACGCGGATTATTATAATTTCATTAGCTATGAAATTTATCGTCGCATGGTGGCCATCGGTGTACCCGTGGATATGGCGCGGGAATCGTTTGTCTTGGCGGGTCATGTCTGCGCATTCAATACCCTCGGCGGTATTATGGAAAGTGATGCCTGGGATCAAATGATTAAACCCATGTGTCCGACCGTGAATGATTGGGTGCATGGAATCGTTGCCGTGATTAATGCCTTGGGTTGGGGTATTTGGCGGGTGGAGCGCATTGAGCCCGGTAAAGAGATTGTCATGCGCATTTATAACTCCTATGAAGGGGTGGGTTTCCGTCGGCTTTATCCGCCGGCGGCGGGGGATAAACAACTTTCGTTCTTGGCGATGGGTGCCGTGCGCGGAATTGCGCATCTGTTATGGAAGATTGACATTCGCCAACGCCCCGGCTTGGATGAGCAGTTCTATATGAATACCTTCAATAGTCCACGGGGTTATTGGAGCGTGGA
>DYMR01000027.1:0-4222 GCA_020721485.1 Halothiobacillus neapolitanus
ATTTTCTGGCGTATTTTCTGGCGTATTTTCTGGCACTTCTTCCAGCAATTCTTCTGGTGCAATCAGCCGATAAAACACGGCGTGATGCGTAAGGGACGCATTATTGATCCGCCGTCGGTTGATTAGCTACCAACTCCCTGAAAAATAAAGAAAAAATCACCGCAACGGCAAAATCCCATTCAACGGGATGCGGCCATTGTCATCGGCGGTGCCGAGTAGCCCGAGTTGGGCGCTCAGTGCCGGGTGGGCGGCGGCGGTGGCTTGGACGAAGCCGCTGGCGTGAATCGGGGCGGTCAGTGGCCAAGGGGCACTGAG
Source organism: Halothiobacillus neapolitanus (assembly GCA_020721485.1). Classification (GTDB taxonomy): domain Bacteria; phylum Pseudomonadota; class Gammaproteobacteria; order Halothiobacillales; family Halothiobacillaceae; genus Halothiobacillus; species Halothiobacillus neapolitanus_B. The sequence goes on from DYMR01000027.1 coordinate 316, forward strand.
GTCGAGTTGCGCCACGAGCGGTGCGTTCGCGCCGGCTGTGCTGGTGATTTGCCCGCGCAGTTGGCCGTTCGCCACCGTGATTTCCCCGTGAAATGCGCCGAGCGGCAGCGGCTCGGTGGTGATGATCTGTGCGTTTTGCCATTCGCCGCTGAGGTGTGCCGCGCTCAGCAGGCCGCGCGTGATGTCTGCCGTGCCCTGGAGTTGGAGGTTGCCGCTCGGTTGCCACAACAGGGATTGCGCGCCCACATCCACCCCGGCGCGCAGATTCGCGATGTGCTGTTGTTGGCCGCGCCAGAGCAGCAGGGCGTGGCCGTCGATGCCGTTGCCTTGGGCGTGAATCTGCCAACCCAAGGCGCCGTGCAGGAGGGCGCTGGGGGCGAAGCGGGTGTGGATGATCCACGGCGTTTGCGTTGCCGATGCGGCGCCGCTCGGGGTGTATTGCCACTGCCCATGCCACAGGCTGCCGTGCAGCGGGGTGAGGCCGGGCACCCCGAGGGCGGGCAGGGCGCGGATCGGCCAAGTGGCGATCAGGCTGCCGATAAATCCCAATAAAAACAGCAGAGTGCCAAAAATCCACAGCCGGGAAGAAGGGCGGGAGGACGGGCGGGATGCGGCGCTATCGGCTGAACGGCGCTTCATGATGCATCCGGTGCCGACAGGGTGAGGCGGAGGTGTGCCAAGCCTTCGCCGCTGGGGTGAATATCGCTGCGCAGAACGCGGAATCCCGCCGCATGCACGCGGCCGAGCCAGCGGATGAACGCATCAAAATTCACGCCATCGAAACTGAGTTGAATCCCATCCGGTGTGATTTGCTGATCTTTCAGATGATCGGCAATGCCCGCCGTTTTCGCCTGCTGCCCCAACCACACCAGCGGCGCGCCGCTGATCTGTGCCGGGTTCGCGGTCACGGTCGCCGGGTGGGCGCCGGTCAAGGTCTGCCGCGCCTGGGCGGTGAAGGCGGCGAGGGCTTGGGTTTCTTGCAGGCGGGCTTCGGCGTTGCGGGCGGCCTGCTGAATTGGCGACCACAAAAATTGGTAGCCGAGCATGAGCAGCAGCGCGGCGGCGGCGAGGCTCAGGGTGCGCTGTTCCTGCGGGCTGCGTTGTTGCCAAAAATGTTGCCAGAGTGCGTTCATGGGCGGGTTCCGAGTCGAAATTAGGCGGCGGCGGTGAGTTGGAGCTGCATTTTGGCAATGCCGTTGACGATGCCCGCATCGCGGGTTTCGATCCGCAGGCCGTCTTGAGCCTTGAGGTGGCGTTGCAGGCTGTCGAGGCTGCTGTATTGGGTGGCGGTCAGGTCGAGGGTGAGCGCGCCGTGTTCATAGCGCAGCGCCGTGATCGTCAGGCTGGCGTCGGCCGCTTGGGCGGCGCTAAAAGCGCGGCTGAACTGTGCCAGCAGGCCGAGGAAGCCGGTATCTTGCGGACTGTTTTGCGCATCGAGTGCCTGTTGGAGTTGCACGCGGGCGTTCACCAGCCGCGTGACTTGCGGCAGCGCGGCATGGAAATTGGCGGTAATTTGTTGATTGAGCGCCTGAATTTCTCGGTTCGCTTGCCAAGTGTGCAGCCCGCTGAGCAGGAGATTCAGCCCGGCGAGGACGAGGCCAACCCCGGCGACTTGTGCCCAGCGGCGACGCCAGTGCTGCACCGAGGCCGCCCCTTGTGGCGCGACGAGCGAGGGCGGTGTGCGGGTGCTGAGGGTGTCTTGCCAGATTTTTGGCCACGGTGCTTCCGCCTGTGTTGTCGTGCGGGCGGATTCGGTCGGGTCATCCCCGGCGCTCAATGCACCGTCGATCGCCGTGGGGGCGGGTTCGCTGGTGGCGGCGAGCGCGGTCAGTGCGCGCTGGGGCGGCTCACCGGCTGCCGGGCTGAAGGCAAAACTTTCCAGCGCGCTGGTCAGCACGCAGTAATGCAGGCTGTGCGGCAGGGCGAAGGCGCGCCAGGCCTGCGCTTCCGGCGGCGGCAGGGCGGCGGCGACGGCAATCATGGCCTGCGGGCGCAGGGTGATCGCGGCCAAGTGGCGTTCGATCTCGGCGGCGCGCTCGGCATCCATCAACACCACCGGCCAGCGCCCCGGCGCGGCGGGGCGTTCGCCCAAGGCGATGCGCAGCCGCTCGGGGTCATCCATCGCCCATTCTTCGAGCGCGAACGGCAGGGCTTGCAGGGCTTTGTCGCGCTGCGTGCCGGGAATGGCGACGAGCAACTGCGTGGCCAGCGTTGGGGGCAGCAACACGGTGCAGGGCCGTGCCCGCGCCTCGGGGTGTTGGGAAAGCCATTGGCCGAGCGCCGCCCAGTCGCCCGAGAGCGGTTGCTGGCCGAGGTGCCACCAGAGCGGCACGGCGGGGTTGTCGGTCAAATACAGGAAGAGCCGGTCAGACATGGTTCATCACTCAAAGCAATCAACTGCACCGCGCCGGAGGCCGGTCGGTACAGCACGGCGTAGCGGTGGCGGATCAGGGTATCAATTCGCACGGTGATTTCCGCCAGAAAAAACTGGCTATTCACGGAAAGTCCGGCGGGCGGAATGCTGCTGCCCGCGAACAGGGGGCGGGCAAGAAAATCGGCGACGGAGCCGACATTTTTCGGCGGAACCGGCTGGCCGTTGGCGTCGGTGGTGGCGGGCAGGCGATCGGGGCTGGCGCCCAAGGCGATCAACACCGTGGGCGAGGCACTGTTCAGGTTGATCGGCGTGCCGGTCGGCAGGGCGCAGACATACGGTGCGAGGAGGCGATAGTCCGCCGCGCTGATGCCGGGAATGTCGCGCAGTTCGGTGACGGAAAACAGCGCCTGACCGGCGGGAATGCGTCCACTGCGCCCGCTGGTGGCAAACAGCGGATTTTTGCTGATCCAGCCGATCAGCAGGGGGCTGAGGTCAGTTTGAATGCCGAGCGTGGTCTGCAACTGGCGAAAGCGCGCTTGCGCGATCGGATCGACCGTGCCGGCGGGGGTGAGTAGATCGTTGAGGTTGAATCGCCCTTGCAAATCTGAGAGTTGCAGCACGATTTGCCCTTCCGGCAATGGCAGGCTCATCGGCGTGGCCCAAGAATCGGCCGGCCCGTCGATGCTGCGGTCATCGGCGGCGAGTAGGGCCTGCGCGAGGGTGATGGCGCTGTCGGCCAGTTGATCGGCGCGGGCGCCATTTTCAAAGGCGGCGGTGGCATTGAAGGCGTTTTGATTGTGCACGATCACGCGCGCAGCAATGCCGGTGGCAATCGCCAGCACCAGCAGCGCCACGATCAGCGCCACGCCCTGTTCTGACGCCGCGCCGCGTCTCATCGTCCCCCCGTCAGGGATTCTTCGGGCGTGGCCGAAGGGTTGGGCGCCGGCGTTAGGCTGGCCGGCCAATCGCCCACCAGCGCGACGGTCAGGCGCAGGGGGGGCAGGGTGTCGAGCCGCAGGTGAATTTCGACCGCCTTCGGCAGCCCCGCGCTGGGCTCATTCGGCGGCGGCCAATCGGCCAGCGCCTGATTTTTCTGATCGTAAAAAGTGAGTTGCAGCGATTGCACGCCGGTGAGCACGGTGTGCCACGGCACGGGTGTGCCGGTGTTGCCGATGACGCCATCGACCGGGCTGACCGCCGACCGTTCTAGCCGTTGACCGGTCAGCCGCCAGCGCACCAATTCGAGTTGGCTGTGCGGCTCATCCCAAGGGTTGTGCGCGCCCAAGCGGGTGAGGGTGAGCAGGTTCACACCGCTGCTGGAAAATTCCGGCACATCGCCGCCCAAGGCATCGCGCGCCATGCGGTCGAGGGCGAAGCGAATATCTTGGCGCAGCACGGCCAAGCCGCGCTGGGTGGCGTGCAGGGCCTGGGCTTGCTGATCGACGATGCGGCTCTGGCCGATCACGGTGTTCAGGCCGCCGTAGGCCATGACGCCGACGAAGGCGAAAATCGCGATGGCCACCAAGAGTTCCA
>DYMR01000027.1:4322-13869 GCA_020721485.1 Halothiobacillus neapolitanus
CCGTAGGCCATGACGCCGACGAAGGCGAAAATCGCGATGGCCACCAAGAGTTCCAACAGGGTGAAGCCCTGAGTCAGCCGCGATGGCGCGCGCGCGCGATTCACGGCGCGACCCCTGGTGTTGACCCGGAGGTTGAGCCGGGGGTTGAGCCGGGGGTTGAGCCGGGGGTTGAGCCGGGGGTTGACCCGGCCGTCGCACCTAGTCCGGGCGGCTGGTAGAAGTAGGTCAGCATGCTGGCTTGGCCGCTGAATGGCGCCGGCGTTTCGACAAAATAAGTGACCGCGAACACCCCGGTCACGGCGGCGGCATCAACCTGCTGCTTGACCGACCAGGCTTGCCCTTCGATGTCGAGCTGCTGCGTGCTGCTGCCGAGGGTGGGCGCCGTGGCGGCCAGCGCCAACCGCGTACATAAATCCTCAGCGGCGACGGTGGCGGCGGTATCGGCGCGCAGGCGATCGAGCAGCGCCGCGCTTTGCCCGCTCACCCGAATCACCGCGCCCAGCGCCAAGGCCAGCACCACGAGGGCGATCAGCACTTCGAGCAAGGTAAAACCCCGCGAAAGCGCCTGCCGGAGGGCGGCGGGGCGGCGGCGGGGTGCTCGGTACGCGGTGTGCGTCATGGCGCGGGCGTCGTCGGTGGGGTGTCGAGGGGCGCCGCGAGATCCAGCTCGGCCTGACTGTTCGCGCGGCCCGCGATGTTCAGCCGAATACCCGTGCCGGTGGTTGGCGCAGCGGGGGTTGCCGCGCCCGTGACGCTGCCGGGCGGCAACGACCATTGCCCGCCCGGCGTGACCGCCAGCACGGCCTGTTGGCGCGGATCATCGGCGGCCAGCGTGGCCTGCGGGCTGGGCTGAGCCCGCAAGGCGCAACCCACCGGCCACGACAGCGTGCTCAGGGCGGTGGCGCGCAGGCGGGGCGCGGTGGTCGGCGGGTTCGCCGTGGCCTGAGTAGTGGATTGATTGGCGGACGCCGCGCTGCGGGCGGGGCTCGGCACCGTGGCGTGCAGCAGGAAGGCCGTGGGCGCTTGGCCGTCCGAACGGATATACACCACGCGACCCGTGCTCTGCGCCATCACCGCCTGCGCGGCGAGCCACGATTGCATATCGCTGCGGCAGGCGGTCGCGCTGTCCGGGTCGCTGCGGTTGATGCTGAGCACGGCGAAGGTCGCCAGAATGCTGATGATCACGATCACCACGATCAATTCGATCAGGGTGAAGCCGTAGGACGATCGCATGGCGCCGTTCGCTCGCGCAAAAGCCGGAGTCAGGAACCGGATTACGGCGTACCGGCGGCGGGCGTGCCGCTCTGCTGCCAGTTGCCGATGTCGGCATCGGCACCGGTGCCGCCGGGCTGGCCGTCCGCCCCTAAGCTATAAATATCGAACGCGCCATGTTGCCCCGGCGACAAATACTGGTACGGATGCCCCCAGGGGTCGATCGGCAGGGCATCGAGATACCCGCCTTGGCGCCAGCGCGTGGCACCCGCCGGCGGTTTCACCAGCGCTTCCAGCCCTTGATCGGTGGTGGGGTATTTGAAGTTGTCGAGCTTGTACAGGTTCAGCGCCGAGCTGATCGCCTGAATATCCTGCTTGGCCTTGGCGATGCGCGCGTCGTCCGGCCGATCCATGATTTTCGGCACCACGATGGTGGCCAGAATCGCCAGAATCACCACCACGACCATCACTTCGATCAAGGTAAAACCGCGTGCGCGGCGGGCAGATAAAGCCAGTTTCATGATTAATGCACCAGTTGGTTGAGATCGAAAATCGGCACCAGAATCGCCAATACGATGAGCAGCACCACGCCGCCCATCACCAAAATCAAAATCGGCTCGAACAGCCCCAGCACCGCGTTGATGAGCGTTTCCAGCTCGCGTTCTTGCTGAATGGCCGCCCGTTCGAGCATGGTATCGAGCGCGCCGCTTTGCTCGCCCGCCGCCATCAGTTGCAGCATCATCGGCGGAAACAGGCGCGAGGCTTCGAGCGAGCGGGCAATCGGCGCCCCTTCGCGCACGCGGTCGGTCGCGGTTTCCACCGCTTTGCGCATGGGGGCGGATGCCACCACCGCGCCGCTGATCGACAGCGCTTTGAGCATCGGCACGCCCGCCGCCGCGAGAATGCTTAAGGTGCGGGCGAAGCGCGCCGCGTTGATGCCGCGCGTGAGCCGCCCGATCACGGGCAGGCGCAGGGTCAGATTTTCCCAGCGCCACGCAAAGGCGGGGTTGCGCAGCGCCAGGGCAAAGCCGCCGCCGGCCGCCGCCAGCCCCAGAATCAACAGCAGCCAATGCGCCCGCAAAAACGCGCTGACCGCAATCAGGCCGGTGGTCAGCGGCGGCAGGGTTTGCTTCATCTGCACGAACACCTGCACCACTTGCGGCACCACATAGGTGACGAGGCCAATCACCACGGCCACCGCCATCAGCGTCAGCAGCGCAGGGTAGAACAAGGCCATTTGCACTTTTTGCGCGGTGGCTTGGCGGCCTTCGGTGTAATCGGCGAGCCGTTCGAGCACGGCGGGCAGGTGCCCGGCTTCTTCGCCCGCCGCGACGGTGGCGCGGTACAAATCGGAAAACGCACGCGGGAAGGCGCTCAACCCTTGGGCGAGGCTTTGCCCTTCGACCACCCGCGCCCGCACGGCGGTGACGATTTTGCGCATGCGGTTGTTGTCGGTTTGACGAATGATGCCGGAGAGCGCGGTGTCGATCGGCAGCCCGGCGGCGATCAGGGTGGAAAGTTGTCGGGTGAACAGCGCGAGTTCGGTGGGGTTCAGGCTTTGCAGCCGCGCCAGCCAGCTATTGCCGCCGGCGGTTTCGTGGCGCACGGCGTCGATGGTCAGGGGGGTGAGCCCCTGTTCGCGCAGCAGGTGCCGCGCGCCGCGCGCGCTGTCGGATTCGAGCACGCCTCGGCGGGTTTTGCCTCGGTCATCTAGGGCGCTGTATTCAAAGGCGGCCACTGGTTTATCCCTCGGCCGTCACGCGCAGCAGTTCTTCAGCGGTGGTGATGCCTTGGCGCAGCAGGTCGGCACCGTAACTCAGAATCGAGGGGTTGGCGGCACGCACGGCTTGGTCGATGGCGGCTTCGGCGGCACCATCGTGGATGAGCTTGCGGGCGTTGGCATCCAAGGTAATCAGTTCATACACGCCGGTGCGGCCGCTGTAGCCCAAGCCCTGTTCGCGCGCGGCTTCCGGCACGCGGTACAGGGTGGGCGGGTGGGCGGGATCAAAGCCGAACACCGCGCATTCGGCGGCGTCGGGCGTGTACGGTTCGCGGTGGCGCGGATCGAGCTTGCGCACGAGGCGCTGGGCAAGCACGCCGATCAGGCTCGATGAGAGCAAAAACGGTTCCACGCCCATGTCGCGCAGGCGGGTGATGGCGCCAATCGCGGAGTTGGTGTGCAGGGTCGAGAGCACCAAGTGGCCGGTCAAGCTGGCTTGCACGGCGATTTCGGCGGTTTCGACATCGCGGATTTCGCCCACCATCACCACATCCGGGTCTTGCCGCAAAATCGCCCGCAGGCCGCGCGCGAAGGTCATATCGACCTTGGGGTTGACCTGGGTTTGGCCGATGCCGTCGAGGTAGTACTCGATCGGGTCTTCCACGGTGAGAATGTTGCGGGTTTTGGTGTTGATCTCGGAGAGCGCGGCATACAGCGTGGTGGTTTTGCCCGAACCGGTGGGGCCGGTGACGAGAATAATGCCGTGCGGGCGGTGGATCAGCGCGTTCAACCGCGCTTGCAGGGCGCGGGTGAGGCCGAGGTTGTCGAGCGTGAGCCGCCCGGCTTCTTTGTCGAGCAGGCGCAGCACCACGCGCTCGCCTTGGCCGGAGGGCAGGGTGGATACGCGCACATCGACCGGCCGACCGGCCAGCCGCAGTGAAATGCGGCCATCCTGCGGCAAGCGTTTTTCGGCAATGTCGAGGTTCGCCATCACCTTGATGCGCGAGACGATCACGCTGGCGACCGCGCGCGGCGGTTCCAGCACTTCGCGCAGCATGCCATCGACGCGAAACCGCACCACCATGCGCTGTTCGAAGCTTTCGAGGTGGATGTCCGAGGCGCCTTCGCGCACGGCTTCCGACAGCAGGGCGTTGATGAGGCGAATGATCGGCGCTTCGTCGTCGGCTTCGAGCAAGTCGATCGGGGTGTTCAGCTCGTGCGCCAGCGCATCCAGCCCGCCCGCGTCCAAATCATCGACCATGGTTTGCGCCATGCTCGAACCGCCTTCATAGGCGCGCGCCAACTGCCGTTCGAACACCTCGGTGCTGACGGCTTCGAGCGCGAAACCGCCCGGCAGCTTGCGCCCGAGTTCGGCCAGCACCACGGCGGGCAGCGGTTTGCTGAATCGCACCTGCGCCGGGCTGTCCGGTCGCTGCTCGACGAGCACGCCGTGACGACGGGCATAGCCATAACTTAAGAGCATCGCGCGGCTCCGTTACGGTGCCAGCGGCGCGGGCATGGCGGCGCCGGAGCCGGCAGCCATGCCCTGACGGGCGCGGTCGGCCGCCATCAACTGCGCGAGGTTGTCCGGCAGCGGAATCGGCGCATTGCGCTGGAACGAGTCCAGCGACGGGAGCACCGCCCAATCGCGCGCATGCACCAAGGAGCGATCATCGAAGGTGTTTTTCTGGCTTTGGCGAATGCGGTTGTACTGATCTTCGCTGAATTTGGCGAGCTTGCCGTTGTCGTTGATGACCAGCGGGCGGATAAACACCATCAAATTGCGCTTGGTGCTGCTCGCGCTGCGGTAGCGGAAAATATTGCCGATCACGGGAATATCCCCCAGCCCCGGCACCTTCTGCTCACTGGCGTTGGTCGAATCGTCGATCAAGCCGCCCAGGACCACCACATCGCCATCGTCCACCTGCACGGTGGTGGTCACATTGCGTTTGTTGGTAATCAATCCGGCGGCAGACTGCGCGGAAGTATCCAAGCTGGAGACTTCTTGCTCGATTTTCAACCGCACCGTGCCATCCGGGCTGATGGTCGGCGTCACCTTCAGCTTCACGCCGATGTCCTCGCGCGAAATGGTTTGGAACGGGTTGCTGGGCGAAGTCGCGGAGCCGGTTTGCGCGTAGGAGCCGGTCACGATCGGGATGTTCTGCCCCACCACGATGCTCGCCTCTTGGTTATCGAGGGTCAGCAGGCTCGGGGTGGACAAAATGTTGTTGCCCGAATCGCCCGCCAACGCAGACACCAACAGCGCGAAATCGGTGCCGCCCTGGCCGAAGCGCCCAATGCCGACATTGCCGCCATCGCCCAGCGCCTGCGCCAAACCCAGCCCGAGTGAGCTGGCCGTGCTGGCGGTTGCGCCCGCCGCTGCCGCCGTGCCCGCCGCGCCTGCCACGCTGGAGAGCAGGCCGTTAAAGGTCGAAATACCAATCGGCACTGTGCCGTTATTGCCGCCGACCACGAATTGCGTGCCGATTTTTTTGGTCAGCCCGTTCGATACTTCCGCGATGATCGCTTCGACCAACACCTGCTGGCGGCGCACATCGAGCTGTTGAATCACCGATTCGATGGTTTGCATCTTGGTCGGCGAGGCGGTCACGACCAGCGCATTCAAAGACTTATCCGCCGTCACTTCAAACAAATTTTCGCGGTTGCCGGTGGCCGCAGCCGCCCCGCCCGCTGCCGCGCCGCCGCCTTTCGTCGTGTTGGTTTGCACCACGCCTTGCAGCACCTTGGCCAAATCTTCGGCGTTGGCGAATTTCAGCCGGAACACGCGGGTGTTGCCGAATTGGGTTTCCGGCGTATCGAGGTTCAAAATGACCGCGCGCATTTTGGCGCGCGCCAGCGCATCGCCGCCGAGCAAAATACTGTTGGTGCGCTCATCGGCGGCAAAAGTCGGCAGGGAAGAAAAATTGCCATTGCCGCCCATATTCGGCGCCCCCGGCGGCATGCCCGGTGCCGGTGCCCCGCCGCCCGCCGCCCCGCCACTGGCGCCGAACAGCGCCTTCAAAGTAGCCACCACCGAATCGGCCGAGGCGTGTTTGAGCCGGATGATTTCCACCTCGCCAATCGCGGGCTGATCCACCTGCGCGAGAATTTTTTTGAGCCGCACGATATTGCCCGCCCGATCGGTAATGACCAGCGCGTTGGAATCCGGCGCCACCGACAGCGCCGCCTGCTGCGGCATGATCTGCCGCAACACCGTGAGCAACTGCGCCGCCGCGACATAACGCAAGCGCACCACTTCCGTCACCATTTGATCGCTGTCGCCGCTCAACACCGCCGGATTGACCGAGCCGGCATCCGAGCGGGCGTTGATCTCCGGCACGATTTTCACCACCGCGCCCATCGGCACGGCGGCAAAGCCATTCACCTGCAAAATCGACAAAAACACATCGTAAAGCTTGGCGGGCGTCATCGGCTTGGCGGAAATCACCGTCACCCGCGCCTTCACCCGAGGATCGACGATGAAGTTTTTGCCCGTGACTTTCGACACCGCCTCGATCAGCGCGTTGATGTCCATGTCGCGGAAATTCAGCGTCACCTCATCGGTGGCGTCATTCGCCGGTGCAATGCCCACGGGCGGGGCGGGTGGCGGGGTCGCCGCGCTCGCCGCCGACGCGGGCACGATGGGCGCGGCGAACAGCCGAGGCGCGGGCAGCGCCAGCGAAATCGCCAAAGCAAGGGCAGTCGGAAAGCGCAGAATCATTGCAGAGTATCCAGATTAATCGTCACATCCACCGGCAGGCCGCCCCGCTCGACGAGCAAGGTCATCGGCTGGCCTGAGTTTAGTTTGGGCAAAATCGCGGGCAGCGTGGCCGGATTATTCAGCGGTAAGCCATCGACCGAAGTAATCACATCGCCGGGGTGCAGCCCCAGCGCGCGCATAAATGCCTCCTGCCCCGGCACCGGCGACAGCGCATACCCGCTGAGCGCGCCGCCCTGCTGCACCGGATTGATGCGCACCAGCGAGAGCAGTGATTGCGGCTGCTTTAGCGCTTGCTGCACCTGCGCCCGCACCGTGGCATTCGGCGGCGGGTTGGCTGCGGGGGAAGAACTGGCGGACGGCGCGCCGAGCGCGGCGGCAGAAGGCGGCGGCGCGGCATCCAAATTCGGCGCTGGCGGAAAACTCAAGGCTTCCAACACCCCCGCGCGCAGCACCAACACCCGATCCGGCTCGATGGATTGAATCACCACGCCCGGCACCACCGCATCCCCCGGCTTGAGCACCAACACCTTCGCGCCGGACTGAATCATCGCGAGCGGCGGCTGACCGCCCGCGAATACCCCGACCAAAGAAACGCCCAAATCCGCCGCGCGCACCGCCGCTGAACCGGCGGCCACGGGCGCCCGCCCGAGCAAGGCGGCGGCCGCGACCGCATCGGCTGGCGCCACCGTCGCCCCCGCGCCCTGCGGCGACGGGGCACTGACGACCTGCGGCGGCTCGCCCGACCCGCGCAACAACCACAGCGCCTGCGCCAAAAGCACCCCGGTTACGGCCAATGCCGCCAGCAACAAGCCATTGGGCAACCACAGCGCGCGTGCGCGCAGCCAAGCCGGAGGGCGCCAAGAAGGGAAGATCCGAGAGGAAAACAGTGTATTCAACCAAACATCCATGCCCAATGCGGCGACGGGCAGCGCGTAAACCAAAAAGCCATCACAGGCGAAGCATTCTAAATCAAGCCAATCTCAGCGTGCCGAATGACACGGCAGGATGATGCGACAAGATGACACCACGATGGGCGGAGCCGCCGATCGACACCCGTCGCACAGGAAGCTGCGGGGATGCGGCTCGAAATTCCCCCATGGTGTTGCCGCAGCTCGCTCAAGGCACATAGCGGAACATCGTGCCGCTGCCATGGGCGCCGCCGCTGCTGGTGGTGCCATACACAAAGCCGTTGCTGTCGATCATCAAATCGCCATACGGGTGGGCGCCGCTGCTGCCATCAAACGCAAACACCACACGAGGGATTGAGGTGTCCCTAAAAAAGAGAGTGCCCATGTCCTTCGCGCCACCATTGACCGTGGTGCCATATAGGTGGCCATTGGCATCGACCACCATCGCCCCCCAAGGGTTGGCACCATCGCCCGCAACGCTGCCAAAGGCATAAGACAAGCCAGGGCCAAAAAGCGTACCTTTGCCATACGCTCCGCCCTCGTAGGCCGTGCCGGCGTATTGAAATAGAGCTTGAATCAAACTACTGCGGGGCGAGTGACTATCCGTGCTGCCGACGAATGAGCCGGTCAAAGTGTATCTCGGTGGAACGGATGGGTCACTGCTAGGGATTAAGCTAAATAGGGTCCCATAATCGGCAGCGCCGCCCGCACTGGTCGTGCCGTAAAACGCCCCATTACTACCGGCGAACAAAAGCCCGCCATACGGGGCGTAACCGTCCGAGACATCGCCAAAGGAATGCAGCACCCATTCCGCCCCAGTCGAAAGAGTGACTTGAAACACCGTGCCGCCATTGTGAAACGCCCCGCCAGACACGGTGGTGCCGAACAGATTATTGCCGACCTGCACCAGCTTGCCTTGCGGGTTGGCGCCATCCGGCGCAGGCCCGAAGGAATACACCACCCGCTCGGGGGTGGACGGCGTGAGGGTAAACACCGTGCCCCGGCCGCTTTCGCCCCCGCTGACCGTGGTGCCATACAGATTGCCCGCGCCATCCATAATCATCGTGGCGACCGGATTGGCGCCATCCGTGCCCGAACCGAATGAATGCAGTACGCGGTAATCGCCGCTGGCAGACAGCTCGAACACTGTACCAAGCCCGTATGCCCCCCCGTTGACCGTGGTGCCATATAGGTTGCCCGAGGCATCCATCACCAACCCGCCTTGCGGGGTGGTGCCGTCGCCTGTTGCGCTGCCGAAGTCATGCAGCACCGTCACCCCTTGATTCACACAGGTCACGAACACATCCGTCACATGACTGCTGCCCACCGTGCCGCTGGCATGGTTCAGTACACACTGCTGCCCGCCCGGCTGGGCGGTGATCGTCACCGCGTAACTCGCCCCAGCCAATAACCCCGTGGCAAATTGAAACGCCCCATCAACCGGCACGATGAGCGTATCGCCCGCATTGTTTTGCAAGGACAACGATTGATTCGCCGCCAAGCCCGATACCGTGCCGCTGATGGTGTAGGTCGAGATGCCCGAAGAGCCACTACCCGAAGAGCCACTACCCGAAGAGCCACTACCCGAAGAGCCGTTTTGGCAGGCAGAAAGCGTTAACGCATTTACCAGTAAGAAAATGGCAATCCATCCACTTGCCCGAGCCATCGCAAACACCTCCGTGATTTCCATTTGGGTTTCTTCCCGCTGTTGTGAAGCAGGGTGCCGTAATACGCCCACAGCGGCAATTTACTTTTCTTTGATTTAATTGATTTTATTGAATGGCAGGTAAACAAAAACCCCGCGTACCCAGACGCGGGGCGGGGGGCTCGGTGGGGCGCTCAGCAAGGCTTACGGCGAAATTTTATACACCGTGCCAAAACCACCATTGGAACCGGCTGTACCGCCCGAAAGCGTGGTGCCGAACAGATTGCCGCTCAGCGGATCCTGCACCAGCCCAGCCAACGGAGTGGAGCCATCGGGAGTGC
>DYMR01000028.1 GCA_020721485.1 Halothiobacillus neapolitanus
ACCGGTGTTGAAATGTTCCGCAAACTGCTCGACCAAGGCATGGCGGGCGACAATGTCGGTATCCTCCTGCGCGGCACCAAGCGGGATGATGTCGAGCGTGGCCAAGTCCTGTGCAAACCGGGCTCCATCAAGCCGCACACCAAATTCCATGCCGAAGTGTATGTCCTGTCCAAAGAAGAAGGCGGCCGACACACCCCGTTCTTCAACGGCTACCGTCCGCAGTTCTACTTCCGTACCACCGATGTTACCGGCGCGTGCACCCTGCCGGAAGGCACCGAAATGGTCATGCCGGGTGACAATGTCGCCATGACTGTTGCCCTGATCGCCCCGATTGCGATGGAAGACGGCCTGCGCTTCGCGATTCGCGAAGGTGGCCGTACCGTGGGCGCGGGCGTCGTTTCTAAAATTATCGAGTAATTGAGCATGGCAACCCAAACGATCCGTATTCGTCTGAAAAGCTTCGATCATCGTCTGATCGATCGCTCAGCGGCTGAAATTGTTGAAACCGCCCGCCGTTCGGGTGCGCGGGTTAAAGGGCCGATCCCTTTGCCCAGCCGCAAAGAGCGCTTCACCGTGCTGGTCTCTCCGCATGTGAACAAAGATGCGCGGGATCAATACGAACTGCGCACCCATAAGCGCGTGCTGGACATCATTGACCCGACCGATCGCACCGTAGATCTGCTGATGCAGCTCGACCTCGCGGCCGGGGTGGATGTGCAAATCCGCGTCAATTAATTTCGCAGTTGAAAAACAGGGCTTTACGCCCTGTGATTCTTCTGATAAATTGCCGTCCCTTCTCAGCCCGGTGCTGTCGCGCCGGGCTGGTTTTTTCAGACGACTGGTCAATCGTAATCAGCGTCGGTGACATAACCAGAGGTATAACGCCATGTCATTAGGTGTTGTCGGTCGCAAGGTCGGCATGACCCGAATTTTTGACGACGCCGGGATTTCCGTCCCGGTCACCGTCATCGAGGTCGAGCCGAACCGGGTGACTCAGCTTAAAAATGCCGCCGTAGACGGCTATTCCGCCATTCAGGTCACCACCGGCACTCGTCGTGCCAGTCGTGTGACTCAAGCCATGGCCGGTCATTACGAGAAAGCGGGTGTCACAGCCGGTCGTATGTCCACTGAATTCCGTGTGGACGAAGCGGCTCTGTCTGGCTATGCGCCGGGTGCAGAATTGACCGTTGCGTTGTTCGAGGGCGTGGCGAAAGTCGATGTCGCCGGTCAAAGCAAGGGTAAGGGCTTCGCCGGTACGGTCAAGCGCTACAACTTCCGCACACAGGACGCGACCCACGGTAACTCCCGCTCGCACCGTGTGCCGGGTTCTATTGGTCAAAACCAAACCCCTGGCCGTGTATTCCCTGGCAAGAAAATGTCAGGTCACATGGGTGACGAGCGCGTTTCTGCGCTTGGCCTCAAATTAATGCGCGTTGACGCTGAGCGCGGGCTGCTGCTCGTGAAGGGCGCAGTTCCGGGCGCGACGGGTGGCGATGTCATCGTTCGTCCGTCGGTCAAGAAATAAGGCGGGTGCTGGTCATGGAATTACAAGTTAAAAATGGCGCAGCGGTCAGTGTTTCTGAGCAAGTGTTTGATCGCAGCTACAACGAAGGTCTGATTCATCAGGCGGTTGTTGCGTATCTGGCGGGTGCCCGTTCAGGCACCAAGAAGCAACTGACCCGTTCTGAAGTTTCAGGTGGCGGCAAGAAACCTTGGGCGCAAAAAGGCACGGGTCGTGCGCGTCACGGCACCACCCGTTCGCCGATCTGGCGTACCGGTGGCGTGACATTCGCCGCTCGTCCGCGCAACTTCGATCAGAAAATCAACCGTAAAGCCTACCGTGTGGCGATGGCGTCGATTTTCTCTGAGTTGGTTCGCCAAGGTCGCTTGACCATCGTGGAATCACTGGATGTTGCATCCCCGAAAACCCGTGAAGTTGTTGCTCTGCTGAAAACGCTGGGTGTGACTGGTCGTGTGTTGTTTGTGAATGAAGCATTCAGCGAATCGCTGTACCTGGCCTCTCGCAACCTCATCGAAACCGGCTATTTGACCGTGGATGTGTTGGATCCCGTGAGTTTGGTGGGTGCGGATCAAGTGGTTATTACCCGTGCGGCCGTGAAAATGGTTGAGGAGTGGTTGTCATGAATCAGGAAAAACTGTTTGAAGTGATTCGCGCACCGCTGGTCACCGAAAAAACTGCGCGTGCCAATGCCGTGAACCAATATGCGTTCAAGGTAGACACCACCGCGAGCAAGGCCGACATCAAGTCAGCTGTTGAGGCGCTGTTCGGAGTCACCGTTTTGGCGGTTCAAACCCTGAACATGGCGGGTAAAGCGCGTCGTTTCCGGGGCATCGCCGGTCGTCGCAATCACTGGAAAAAGGCGTATGTCACTTTGGCGGAAGGTCAAACCATTGAGTTTGGTCAGCCGGGCTGAGGGCGGGGGTAACTACACATGGCATTAAAAATCGCAAAACCGACCTCTCCGGGGCGTCGTGCGGTCATTGAAATTGATCGTTCGCACCTGCACAAAGGCGCGCCGCATGCGCCGCTGTTGGAGAAAAAATCCCACACGGGTGGTCGTAACAACCTCGGTCGCATCACCACCCGTCACATCGGTGGTGGTCACAAACAGCATTACCGGATGGTGGACTTCAAGCGCAACAAGGACGGCATCGTGGCCGTGGTTGAGCGCATTGAATACGATCCGAACCGCACGGCGCACATTGCCTTGATTCGGTACGCCGATGGCGAGCGCGCCTACATCATCGCGCCGCGTGGCGTGGTGCCGGGGCAAACCGTTCAGTCGGGTTCCGATGCGCCGATCCGTGCAGGTAACTGCATGCCGATGCGTAACATTCCGATCGGTTCAACCATTCACGCGGTTGAGCTCAAGCCGGGTAAGGGCGCGCAAATTGCGCGCAGCGCCGGCGCCTCCGTTCAGCTCGTGGCGCGTGAAGGCTCGTATGCCACACTGCGTCTGCGCTCTGGCGAAATGCGCAAAGTCTTGGCGGATTGCCGCGCGACTTTGGGTGAAGTCAGCAACCACGAACACAGCCTGCGGTCACTGGGTAAAGCCGGTGCCAAACGCTGGCGCGGCATTCGTCCGACCGTTCGCGGCGTGGTGATGAACCCGGTGGATCACCCGCACGGGGGCGGCGAAGGCCGTACTTCGGGTGGTCGCCATCCGGTCACGCCTTGGGGCGTGCCGACCAAGGGCTACAAGACCCGTACCAACAAGCGCACGGACAAGTTTATTGTTCGTCGTCGTTCCAAGTAACTGATGTTTGAGGGTTAAAAGGTGCCACGTTCACTGAAGAAAGGTCCCTTTGTGGATCATCACCTGCTGAAAAAGGTGGAAGAGGCCGCAGCGACGAATAATCGCCGGCCCATAAAGACCTGGTCACGCCGCTCCATGATTCTGCCAGACTTTATCGGTCTGACCATTGCAGTTCATAACGGTCGCCAGCATGTGCCAGTTCTCGTCAACGAGAACATGGTGGGTCACAAACTGGGTGAGTTCGCGCCGACGCGAACCTACCGTGGCCATGTGGCCGATAAAAAGGCCAAGCGCTGAGGAGTCCGGTATGCAAGCTACTGCATTACATCGCTATGCCCGCATCTCCGCTCAGAAAGCGCGGTTGGTTGCGGATCTCGTTCGGGGGCAAGATGTGGCCGCTGCGCTGCAAATTCTCTCGTTCAGCGAGAAGAAAGGTGCGGATCTGATCAAAAAGGTCGTTGAGTCCGCGATTGCGAATGCGGAAAACAATGAAGGCGCCGATGTGGATCGCCTGAAAATTGCAACGATCATGGTCGATGAAGGTCCGGTGCTGAAACGATTCCGTGCCCGTGCTAAAGGTCGTGGCGCTCGGATTCTCAAGCGCACCAGCCATATCCAAGTGACCGTCAGCGAGCGATAAGAGGAAATATTATGGGTCAGAAAGTACATCCGGTAGGGTTCCGGTTGGGGATTTCCTCTGATTGGTCATCTCGCTGGTACGCCGATAGCAAGCATTTCCCGGTTCAGCTGAACCAGGATGTGCGCACTCGTGCCTACATCAAGAACAAGCTGAAAGAGGCCTCCGTCTCGCGCATTCAGATTGAGCGACCGGCGCGTTCCGCGTCCGTCACCATTCACACCGCGCGTCCGGGCATCGTCATCGGTCGTAAGGGTGAGGACATCGAACGCCTGCGTAATGAAATCGCTCCGATGCTGGGTCTTGATCGCAATGCGGTCAAACTCTCGGTTGAAGAAGTTCGCAAGCCTGAACTCGATGCGCAGTTGGTTGCCGAATCGATCGCTCAGCAATTGGAGCGTCGGATCATGTTCCGTCGTGCCATGAAGCGTGCGGTTCAAACCTCGATGCGCCTTGGCGCGGGCGGGATCAAGGTCAATGTCTCAGGTCGCTTGGGCGGCGCCGAAATTGCTCGTAATGAGTGGTATCGCGAAGGTCGTGTGCCGTTGCACACCCTGCGTGCAGACATCGACTACGGCTTCGCTGAAGCTCAGACCACCTATGGCGTCATTGGCGTCAAGGTCTGGATTTTCAAAGGCGAAGTGTTCGGCGTGCCGGGCGCGCGTGACGGCAAAGCTGCGACAGCTTGATCCGTCCCGTTAGAAAGATTGGAGCAAAATCATGCTGTTGCCAAAGCGTACAAAATTCCGGAAGCAGTTCCGGGGCAAAAACCGGGGTGTTGCCACCACCGGTAATAAAGTGAGTTTCGGTGAATTCGGTTTGAAATCACTGGAGCGCGGTGAAATTACTTCTCGCCAAATTGAGTCAGCGCGTCGGGCGATTTCTCGCCATGTGAAGCGGGGCGGCAAAATTTGGATTCGTATTTTCCCGGACACGCCGATTACCCAAAAACCGCTCGAAGTGCGGATGGGTAAAGGTAAAGGGAGCGTCGAATACTGGGTGGCTAAAATCCAGCCGGGCAAAGTTCTTTATGAAATTGAAGGGGTCACCGAGGACATCGCTCGCGAAGCGTTCTCCTTGGCATCGGCCAAACTGCCGGTGAAAACCACCTTCGTAACGCGGGTGTTGATGTAATGAGCAAAATCAGTAATGACTTGCGTGCCAAATCAGCGGAGGCCCTGCGTGAAGAGCTGCTTTCGCTCAAGCGTGAGCAGTTCAACCTGCGCATGCAGAAATCAACCGGTCAAGATTCTAAGCCGCATCTGATCCGCCAAGCGCGGAAGAGCGTGGCTCGCATCAAGACCATCCTGACTCAAAAGGAGCAAGGCTGAGATGACCACCGAAACTGCCGAAAAGATCGTCCGGACTCGTGTAGGGCGCGTCGTCAGCGACAAGATGGATAAATCCATCACGGTTGCCATTGAACGCCGCGTGAAGCATCCGCTGTACGGGAAATTCATCACCAAAACAACCAAGTTGCATGTGCACGATGAGGAAAACACCTCGCGTACCGGCGATCGGGTTGAAATCCGCGAATCACGCCCGATTTCCAAGACCAAGTCTTGGACACTGGTGCGCGTGGTCGAACGCGCCACTGTTTGATCGGGAGTTTGTCATGATTCAAATGCAATCCATTTTGGATTCGGCTGACAACAGCGGCGCGAAAAAAGTCCAGTGCATCAAAGTACTGGGCGGCTCACATCGCCGTTATGCCGGTATCGGCGACATCATCAAAGTGTCGATCAAAGACGCCATTCCGCGTGGTCGCGTGAAAAAAGGTGATGTATACAACGCTGTCGTGGTTCGGACGGCCAAGGGCGTTCGTCGCCCGGATGGCTCTTTGATCCGCTTTGATGGCAATGCAGCCGTTTTGTTGAACAATAAATTGGAGCCGATCGGCACCCGTATTTTTGGACCCGTCACCCGCGAACTGCGTGGTGAGAAGTTCATGAAGATCGTGTCACTCGCTCCGGAAGTGATTTGAGGTAGGCGCCATGCGGAAAATTCGTCAAGGCGATGAAGTGGTTGTAATTGCCGGTAAAGATAAAGGTCGTCGCGGCACCGTGCTGCGCGTCCAGGACGCTGGCAAGCGCATCGTGGTTGAAAATATCAACAAGGTGAAGAAGCACCAGAAGCCCAATCCGATGGTCGGGCAGGCGGGCGGCATCATCGAAATGGAAAAATCCATTGATATTTCGAATGTAATGCTGTTTAATCCCGCCTCCCAAAAAGGGGATCGGGTGGGCTTCAAGATGCTTGAAGATGGCACCAAGGTTCGTTTTTTCAAATCCAACGGCGAAGTCGTTGATACTAAATAATAGGCAGGAATCTTAAGATGGCTCGTCTTCAGGAATTCTACAGCAGCACCTTGCATGCCCAGCTGAAAGAACAGCTTGGCATCGACAATGTGATGGCCGTTCCGAAGCTGACCAAGATTACCCTTAACATGGGCCTTGGTGACTCGGCGCGTGATAAGAAAGTAATCGACAGCGCAGTTAATGAAATGGCCGCGATTACCGGCCAAAAGCCGATTGTGACTTACGCGCGTAAGTCGATTGCAGGCTTCAAGCTGCGCGAAGGGATGCCACTCGGCGTCAAAGTCACCTTGAGGGGTCGTACCATGTACGAATTCCTCGATCGGTTGATCCATATTTCAATCCCGCGTATTCGTGACTTCCGTGGCTTGAACGCGAAATCGTTCGACGGTCGGGGCAATTACAGCATGGGTGTGAAAGAGCAAATCATTTTCCCGGAAATCGACTACGACAAAATCGATCAAATCCGTGGGATGGATATCACGATCACTACGACGGCTAAAAACGATGACCAAGCACGGGCTCTGCTCGGTGGTTATGGTTTCCCGTTCCGTCGTTAAGGAGCAGAAATGGCTAAGCAAAGTATGTTGAACCGTGAAGTGCGTCGCCAAAAGTTGGCGAAACGCTACGCGGCCAAGCGTGAGGCGCTGCGCGCAGTGCTGAACGATCAAACGGCAGAATTTGACGCAAAAATGCAGGCTTCGGCGGCATTGTCAAAACTGCCTCGGGATTCTGCGGTTGAGCGTCAGATGCGCCGTTGCGCCATCACCGGTCGTCCGAAGGGTGTATATCGCAAATTCGCGCTGGGTCGCAACAAGCTTCGTCAACTGGCGATGGCTGGCGAAATCCCCGGTCTGCGCAAAGGCAGTTGGTAAGAGGTTGGCATCATGAGTATGAGTGATCCTATTGCGGACATGCTGACCCGCATCCGTAATGCGCAGCGCGCGCGTAAATCTGCGGTATCCATGCCGTCATCCAAATTCAAATTGGCTTTGGCCAAGGTTTTGAAAGATGAAGGCTATATCGCTGAGTTCTCGGCAACGACGGATGTGAAATCCGTGTTGTCTATTCAGCTGAAATACCACCAAGGCAAACCCGTGATTGACATGATTCAACGGGTTTCCAAGCCGGGTTACCGCGTGTACAAGGCGGCAGAAGATCTGCCGTCCGTCAACGCGGGATACGGTGTGGCGATTGTTTCTACTTCTCACGGGGTAATGGCAGACCGCGAAGCGCGTCGTCAAAACCTCGGCGGTGAAGTGGTTTGCTTGGTTTCCTAATCGGAGGATGTTATGAGTCGCGTTGCAAAAAAAGCGATTGCCATCCCGAAAGGGGTTGAAATCAAGCAAAACGGTCAAGAAATTTCTTTCAAAGGGCCGAAAGGTCAATTGAGCTTGGATGTCCATCCGGCCGTTGGCTTCAGCGTTGAAGGAAACGAATTGACCTTCAAGCCACATAACGATGCCGATTACGCCATGGCGGGCACTATGCGTGCGCTGGCCAACAATCATGTGTTGGGCGTTTCAGCAGGTTTTGAAGTCAAGCTGCTGCTGGTGGGCGTTGGCTACCGTGCGCAAGCACAAGGTGCCATGTTGAACCTGGCACTGGGTTTCTCGCATCCGATTAACTACCCTGTGCCGGCCGGTATCACGATTGAAACTCCGACCCAAACCGAGATCATCGTCAAGGGTGCGGATCGTCAAAAAGTCGGTCAAGTGGCTTCCAAAATTCGTGGCTATCGTCCGCCTGAGCCCTACAAAGGCAAAGGGGTGAAATACCACGATGAAGTCGTCTTCCGTAAAGAAGCGAAGAAGAAGTAAGGTGTCGCTATGAACGAAAAAAATCAAAATCGTCTGCGTCGCGCTCGGCGCTCACGCGCCAAGATTCTTCGCCTCGGCGCTCCGCGACTGACCATCTTCCGTACTGCTCAGCATACCTACGCGCAGATTTTCTCTGCCGATGGGGCGACGGTATTGGCATCCAGCTCTACCCTGCAAGACGGCGTTTTGGCGCAGGGTCAGCATGGTGGCAATGTCGAAGCGGCCAAGCGCGTCGGCGCCTTGATTGCCAAGGCAGCGCTGGACAAGGGGATTACCCATGTCGCGTTCGATCGTGCGGGCTTCATTTACCACGGCCGTGTTAAAGCACTGGCTGATTCCGCGCGTGAAGCCGGTCTGCAGTTCTAAGGGGTACGCATCATGAGTCGTAATTCAAATGAAGTGGCCAGCGACGGCCTGATCGAAAAATTGGTCGCCGTTAACCGTGTGGCTAAAGTCGTGAAGGGCGGTCGCATTTTCTCCTTCACCGCGCTGACGGTTGTGGGTGATGGTGAAGGCAAGGTCGGCTATGGCTATGGCAAGGCTAAAGAGGTGCCTGCAGCCATTCAGAAGGCCATGGATCGCGCGAAGCGCAGCATGGTTCAGGTTTCACTGCGCGATGGCACCTTGTTCTATCCGGTCAACGGGGAGCATGGGGCGGCCAAGGTGTTCATGAAACCGGCCGCTGAAGGTACGGGTGTCATCGCCGGTGGCGCGATGCGTGCCGTATTCGAAGCGGCGGGTGTCCGTAATGTGTTGGCAAAATGCATTGGCACGCGCAATCACATGAATGTGATTCGTGCGACCGTCAATGGTTTGCAAGCGATTGATTCTCCGGAAACGGTAGCGGCAAAACGCGGCAAGCGCCTGGAAGAGATTATCGGGAGTGCATCATGAGCGCGACTGCTGTCATTCATGTCAAATTGGTTCGTTCCACGATTGGTCGTTTGGCCTCGCACAAAGCCTGCGTTCGCGGCTTGGGTTTGCGTCGCATGAACCATGAAGTGGCGGTCATTGATACCCCGGAAAACCGGGGCATGATCAACAAAGTGTCTTACATGCTGGAAGTTCGGGAGTCTACCCATGCGGCTCAATAATCTTTCTCCGGCTGATGGTAGCCGTAAAGAGCGCACCCGCGTTGGTCGCGGTGTCGGTTCTGGCCTCGGTAAAACCGCAGGTCGCGGCCACAAAGGTCAGAAATCTCGCTCAGGCGGGTTTCATAAAACAGGTTTTGAAGGCGGTCAAATGCCGATTCAACGCCGTTTGCCGAAAATGGGCTTCCGCTCCTTGCGTGCGCTTGTCACCGCTGAAATTCGCACCAGCGAATTGAATCAGTTGGATGGCGTGGTTTCATTGGAGACTTTGAAAGCGGCCAATCTGGTTCGGAACGACATTCGTTTCGTCAAGATCATGCTGTCTGGCGAAGTCACCAAAGCGCTGACCATCCAAGGTGTTCGCATCAGCAAAGGCGCACTGGCTGCCGTTGTTGCGGCAGGCGGAAAAGCGGAGTAATCCCGTGGCTCAATCGAATGCGGCGCTGGCATCAATGGCGGGAGCGGGTCGTCTGACCGAACTTCGTCAGCGAATCTTTTTCGTCATCATGGTGCTGGTGGTTTATCGCATCGGCACCTTTATTCCCTTGCCGGGAATTGATGTCGGTGTCATGCATTCACTGTTCAATCAACATGCCGGGGGAATCCTCGGCATGATGAACATGTTTTCCGGGGGCGCGTTGTCACGCATGTCCCTCTTTGCGCTGGGTGTGATGCCGTATATTTCAGCATCCATCATTGTGCAATTGCTTTCCTCGGTCGTGCCTTCGTTGGAGCGGCTGAAGAAAGAAGGCGAGGCAGGTAAGCGCAAAATTACTCAGTACACTCGCTACGGTACCCTTGGATTGGGTCTTGTCCAGGCTTTGGGTGTCTCGATTGCTTTGCAAGGCCAATCGGTCAGCGGCGCGCCCTTGGTGTACGCGCCGGGTATCGGTTTCTTGTTCGTCGCCACCTTGACGCTCGTGACCGGTACGATGCTGTTGGTTTGGTTGGGCGAGCAAATTACCGAGCGCGGTGTGGGCAACGGCATTTCCCTGATTATCTTCGCAGGTATTGTGGCGGGACTGCCTACGGCGATCGGCGGTACGGCGGAATTGGTTCGCACCGGTGAGTTGGGTGTATTCACCCTGCTGATTTTGGGCGTGCTCATTATCGCGGTCACGGCTTTTGTCGTGTTTGTTGAGCGCGGTCAACGCCGCATCACCGTGAACTACGCCCGTCGTCAGCAAGGCCGTGCCGTGGTTGGTCAGCAATCCTCGCACCTGCCTTTAAAGCTCAATATGGCGGGTGTGATTCCGCCGATTTTTGCATCCAGCATCATTCTGTTCCCCGCGACGCTGGGAAACTGGTTGGGGCAACACGATGGCATGGCATGGCTGCGTAATTTGTCCACGGCGCTCTCGCCGGGGCAGCCGCTGTATGTTGGCTTGTATGCCACCGCGATTATCTTTTTCTGCTTCTTCTACACCGCGCTAGTCTTTAACTCGCGGGAAACGGCAGATAACCTGAAGCGTTCGGGTGCTTTGGTTCCTGGTATTCGTCCGGGCGAGCAGACCGCCCGCTACATCGACAAAGTGCTGACTCGGCTGACTTTCTGGGGCGCGTTGTACATCACCGCCGTTTGCTTGTTGCCTGAGTTCCTGATTTTGTATTGGAATGTCCCGTTCTACTTCGGCGGTACTTCTTTGCTGATTATTGTGGTTGTGCTGATGGATTTCATGGCGCAAGTACAATCCCATCTGGTATCTCACCAGTACGATAGCTTGGTTCGCAAGGCCCACTTCAAGTCGGGGCTGTAAGCGGTTTTTCTTTGGTGCTTGAATGGGGGCTTACATTGGTGTAAGCTTCTGCGCTCTTTTTTCGGGTGGTTTTTGTATGGCTCGTATTGCAGGTATTAACATTCCCGTGCAAAAGCATGTGGTCATTGCCCTGACTTCAATTTATGGCATCGGGTCAACCCGCGCCAAAGAGATTTGTCAGCTGGCGCAAGTGGAGCCCGCGCGTAAAGTGCGCGATCTCTCTGAGGCGGAAGTTGAGGCGCTGCGCGCCGAAGTCGCCAAATTCGTCGTTGAAGGCGATCTGCGTCGTGATGTCTCCATGAGCATCAAGCGGCTGATGGATTTGGGTTGTTATCGTGGGTTGCGGCATCGTCGCGGCCTGCCCGTTCGTGGCCAGCGCACACGGACGAATGCACGGACCCGTAAAGGTCCGCGTCGCCTGGTCAAGCGCTAATCAGGCTGAATATTCTTCGTTTTCGAGAGTAGGATTTTTTTATGGCTAAGTCCAATGCCCCTGCGCGCAAAAAAATTAAGCGCGTAGTGACGGATGCTGTGGCGCATGTCCACGCATCTTTTAACAATACGATTGTCACCATTACCGACCGTCAAGGCAATGCCTTGAGTTGGGCGACTTCCGGCGGCTCGGGCTTCCGGGGTTCGCGGAAATCTACGCCGTTTGCGGCGCAGGTTGCCGCTGAGCGCGCTGGCGAAGCCGCCAAAGCGTATGGTGTCAAGAATATTGATGTCGAAATCAAAGGTCCGGGTCCGGGTCGTGAATCAACAATCCGTGCGTTGAATGCGGTGGGTTTCAAAGTTGGCATGATTACTGATGTCACGCCGATTCCTCACAATGGCTGCCGCCCGCCGAAAAAGCGTCGCGTATAACTGGAGATAGATCATGGCTCGTTATTTGGGACCAAAATGTAAATTAAGTCGTCGCGAAGGCACGGATCTGTTTCTGAAGTCTGGCTTGCGCTCGCACGAAGATAAATGCCATCACGACCGCGCGCCGGGTCAGCATGGCGCCGCTCGGAAACAAAAAGTTTCTGAATACGGTTTGCAGTTGCGTGAAAAACAAAAGCTGCGTCGGATTTATGGGGTTTTAGAGCGTCAATTCTCTAATTACTTCAAGAAAGCCTCTCAACTGAAAGGTTCTACCGGCGAAAACCTGCTGCAACTGTTGGAATGCCGTCTGGATAATGTGGTCTACCGCATGGGCTTCGGCGCGACTCGCGCTGAAAGCCGTCAGTTGGTATCGCATCGCGGCATTCTGGTGAATGGTGCGATCGTCAACATTCCGTCTTTCCAAGTTTCTGCCAACGATGTGGTTGCCGTGCGTGAAGCGGCTCGCAAACAAGAGCGCGTGAAAACTGCGCTGGAGTTGGCGGCACAGCGCGGTGGCGTGGCGTGGATTGATGTAGATGCCACCAAAATGGAAGGCGTGTTCAAGTCTGCACCGGCGCGCGATGAGTTGCCGGCAGAAATCAACGAATCGCTCGTTGTCGAACTCTACTCCAAATAAACCGCACCGGGGGTCGATATGCAATTGGGAACAACCGACTTGCTCAAGCCGCGTTTGGTGGATGTTCAGGTTCTCGATTCCACCCACGCTCGCGTGGTGTTGGAGCCGTTGGAACGGGGTTTTGGCTACACGCTGGGTAATGCACTGCGTCGAATTCTGTTGTCTTCGATTCCGGGCGTTGCCGTTACCGAAGCCGAAATTGAAGGCGTCGTCCACGAATACACCACGATTGAAGGCGTTCATGAAGATGTGCTCGAAATCCTCCTGAACCTCAAGGGGCTTTCTGTTGTGCTTCATGGTCGCGATGAAGCCGTATTGAGCATCAAGAAGTCAGGAGCAGGCATCATTACTGCTGCCGACATCAAGGCCGATCACGCGGTGGAAATCATCAATCCGGAACACCACATTGCCACCTTGAACGATCAAGGTAACTTGGTCATGAGTTTCCGTGTCCGTCGCGGCAAGGGTTATGTCCCTGCCAGCGCGCGGCGTGAAGAAGGTGCCGCACAAATCGGCCGATTGCTGGTCGATTCCTCGTTTTCACCGATGCGTAAAGTCTCGTATTCGGTTGAGCGAGCGCGGGTAGAACAGCGCACTGATTTGGATTCCTTAGTGCTGGATATCGAAACCAATGGATCGATTTCTGCCGAGGACGCTATCCGTCAGGCGGCTGGCATTCTGGTGGATCAATTGTCGGTGTTTGTAGATCTCAAGGCCGAGAAAATCGAACCTGTGGTTGAACAAGCGCCTGCCGTCGATCCGGTATTGCTCCGTCCCGTGGACGATCTGGAATTGACCGTTCGTTCGGCCAATTGCTTGAAAGCCGAGAATATTTACTACATCGGCGATTTGATCCAACGCTCGGAAATCGAATTGCTGAAAACCCCGAATCTTGGCAAGAAATCTTTGACTGAAATCAAAGATGTGCTCGCCAAACAGGGCCTGGCCCTCGGGCAACGCTTGGAAAATTGGCCGCCAGCAGACCTGCTGAACATGGCCGAGTCCAAAGTTTAACGAATCATTTGAGAGACCCTCGTCATGCGTCACCGTCTTTCTGGCCGTCAACTTGGCCGTAACGCATCCCAACGCAGCGCGTTGATGCGATCCCTGACCAATTCATTGCTTGAGCATGAATTTATCAAAACCACTCTGCCCAAAGCGAAAGAACTGCGTCGTTTTGCCGAGCCCCTGATTACGCTCGCCAAAGATGACTCTGTTCACGCCCGTCGCCTGGCATTTGCCCGTACCCGCAATGCAGCGGTTGTTGGCAAATTGTTCACCGATTTGGGCCCGCGTTTCAAACAACGCCCCGGCGGATATGTCCGCATTCTCAAATGTGGCAATCGTGCGGGTGATAATGCGCCGATGGCTTATGTTGAGTTGGTTGAGCGCACGGGCGCGCCTGCGAGCTCTTCGGCTGAATAATTCAGTCAATTGACC
>DYMR01000029.1 GCA_020721485.1 Halothiobacillus neapolitanus
ATTGCTCACTCCTGCACTGTAGGCAATTGCTTGGATCGAGGACGATCCGACCGGCAGGAATCCGTTCTCCGACAAACGGAAACCTGCGCGCTGTTTTTGTGTGATTGTTGAGCCACACATTCAAACAAGACTCGGTATTCTTCACGGATCGATGGATTTGGTCAATCAATCTGAATTGATTTACGATCACTTTATTCGATCATGAACCCTCGCGAGTCGCAAGAATCTACATCAGGCCGCACTAATATACAATCCGCACCATCCCTGAGTGTTTCTATGGGTCATTAAAAGATTTCTGGCATTCATCGAAGGCGGTGGGTGTTGGGTTCGTGGCGGGCGTGGGTTCTTTGCTAGGTAAGCTATGAAAATTGTCGTTCAGGACGCTGATTTTGATGTGAATTCAGAGTTGAGCGAGTTGCGCGCACGCTGCGCGCATGTGGGCGCCGTGGCCTGTTTTTTGGGTACGGTGCGCGATATGAATGAATCGCGCGATGTCGCGGCGTTGAGCTTGGAGCATTATCCGGGCATGACCGAGCGCGCGTTGCAGCGGGTGGCGGAGGAGGCGCAAAGCCGATGGCCCGTCGCGGGGGTGACGATTGTGCACCGCATCGGGGAGCTGTTTCCGTCGGATCAAATTGTGCTGGTCGCGGTGGCGAGCGCGCATCGGCACGACGCGCTGAGCGCGTGCAGTTTCATGATGGATTACTTGAAAACCCATGCGCCGTTCTGGAAAAAAGAGACGGATCCCGCGGGCGCGGCGTGTTGGGTGGATGCGCGCGAGAGCGATGAGCAGGCGCGGGCGCGCTGGTTCGCGGAATTTCCGCCGACGGCCATTTGATGGCCTTTTTGATTGCGCGGACACGGGTTGAGTTGAGGTTGATTTGATGGAATCTCTGTTGAGCGCCCAGCGCCGTTTGTTGGCGCAAATGCCGACCTTGACGGCGCAGGACATTCTGCCCTTGCTGGCCGCCGAAGGCCGCATTCTGGCGGGCGATGTGCGGGCGACTGTGGATGTCCCACCGGCTGCGGTGAGTTTATTTGATGGGTATGCGCTCCAAGCGCCCGCAGCGGTGGGGCTGCACGGGGCGGTGCTCGGTACTTCGTTTGCGGGCGAGGCACCGGGTGTTTTGCCGAATCTGGCGGGCTTTTGGCGTATTTTTACCGGCGCGGTGTTGCCTGAAGGCGCCAATGCGGTGGTGGCGCAAGAATCGACCGCGTGCGATTCGGCGGATCAAGTGGTGCTGAACGAGGCGATGAAGCCGGGCGCGGGGGTGCGTCCGCAAGGGGCGGATAGCCGCTGCGGCGCGGTGGTGCTGGCGGCTGGGCATCGGCTGGATCCGGGCGCGCTGGCCTTGCTGGCTTCCGTGGGCGTGGCGGAAGTGGCGGTGGTGCGCCGTCCTCGCGTGGCGGTGTTCACCACGGGCGATGAGCTGGTTCCGCCCGGAATGCCCTTGCCGTTCGGCAAAATTTACAATGCGAATCACCCCCTGTTGTGCGCGGCGTTGACGCGATTGGGTGCGGAAGTCGTCGATATGGGCGTGTTGCCGGATGATTTGGCCGCCATTCAATCGGCGTTGTCCGCGCAGGCGGGGCAGGTGGATTTGCTGCTGACTTCGGGCGGGGTTTCCGTGGGCGATGCCGATTTGGTGCGCGCGGCGGTGGCTTCGCTCGGCGTGATTGATGCGTGGCGGGTGTTTTTGAAGCCCGGTAAGCCCTTGGCGTATGGCCGCGTGGGAACGACCCCGTTTATTGGTTTGCCGGGGAATCCGGTGTCTACCTTTGTGACTTTTCAGTTGTTTGTGCGCCCCGCGTTGCGGGCGATGCAGGGGGCGGATGCGGGTTTGGATCTGCCGCCGGTGCAACTTCCCTTGGCCGAGGCGTGGCGCTCGGGGGATCGACCGGAGTTTGTGCGCGTGCGACGGGTGCGTGCGGCCGCCGGCGAGACGGCCTTGGCGGTATTCCCGAATCAAAATTCCGGCCTGCTTAGCTCATTGGCCTGGGCGGATGGCGTGGCCTTGATTCCGCCCGATGTGCCGCTGCCGGCGGGGGCGATGGTGGATTATTTTCCGTTTGAGGGCTGGTTATCATGAGCAATACCCCGGTTTTGACCCATCTGGATGAGCACGGCGCGGCGCGGATGGTGGATGTGGGCGATAAAGAACATACCCACCGCGTGGCGCGGGCGGAATCGTTTATCCGCATGCAGCCGGAAACTTTGGCGCTGATCGTCTCCGGTGGGCACAAAAAGGGCGATGTGCTCGCCGTGGCGCGGGTCGCGGGCATTATGGCGGCGAAAAAAACTTGGGAATTGATTCCCATGTGTCACCCGTTATTGCTGACCAAGGTGTCGGTGCAGCTCACGCCGGATCATGAGCAATCGGGGGTGTATATCTTGGCGGAATGCGGTTTGCAGGGGCAAACCGGCGTTGAGATGGAAGCCTTGACCGCCGCGTCGGTGGCCGCGCTCACTCTGTACGATATGTGCAAGGCGGTGGATCGCGGGATGGAGATTGAGATGACGCGCTTGGTGGAAAAGCGCGGAGGAAAATCGGGCACTTGGCAGCGTGAATGAGCCGGTGCGGCGTGGTCGCTGGGGATTCGGTGAGTTTTTATGGAAATAGCGCTTGCACCGCGCTATTTTTTTCGCTATCGTTATTTCCGTTGGTACCTATCGGGCTAACCCATGCGAACGCCTGCACACCGCGTTTGATCGAGTTCAAGGCACTCCGACCGCTGAGAACTCCTGCGGCTCCCGCAGTCAAAGAGGGGCAATTCCGCCAAAATTTTTTCAGGCGGTGGTTTTATGAGCGCGAACACCGCCCGGTGGATCGCGCTCCCTGTGCTGGGTGTGAGCTATGTCTGAACTGATCGATCCCTTTGGTCGCCGCATTGATTATTTGCGGCTCTCGGTGACGGATCGTTGCGATCTGCGCTGCTTTTATTGCATGCCCGAAGGCTTTAAGGATTTCGAAGAACCCGAGCACTGGCTGACGGTGGCCGAACTGGAGCGCATGCTCGGGATTATGGCGGACATGGGCTTGCGCCGCGTGCGATTGACCGGCGGTGAACCGCTGGTGCGTAAAGGCGTGGTCGAAATCGCCCGCACGCTGGGCGGAATGTCGGGCGTGCGCGATATTGCGTTGTCCACCAA
This sequence comes from Halothiobacillus neapolitanus, assembly GCA_020721485.1. Classification (GTDB taxonomy): domain Bacteria; phylum Pseudomonadota; class Gammaproteobacteria; order Halothiobacillales; family Halothiobacillaceae; genus Halothiobacillus; species Halothiobacillus neapolitanus_B. Next base: position 3,152 of record DYMR01000029.1, read on the forward strand.
CGCGACCCGGCTGGCGCCGATGGCGCGGGATTTGCGCGCGGCGGGCGTCAATCGCCTGAATGTCAGCCTCGATACGCTCGATGCGGCGCGATTCAAACAAATCACTCAAGGCAAACTCGAAAAAGTATTGGATGGCCTGATGGCCGCCAAAGACGCCGGGTTTTCGCCGATCAAAATCAACATGGTGGTGATGAAGGGCATCAACGAGGCGGATGTCGAATCGGTGCTGGAATTTTGTATCGCCCACGGCTTCGTGTTGCGCCTGATCGAAACCATGCCGATGGGCGACACAGGGCGGGATGCGGTCGATCATTATGTCAGCCTGCAAACCATCAAACAGCGCTTGGCGGATCGCTATACGCTGTTGCCGGTGATTAACCCGGTCGATGGCGCGGGGCCGGCGCGGTATCTGCAAATTGCGGGCACCGAAACGCAGATCGGCTTCATTACCCCGATGTCGGAGCATTTTTGCGGCACTTGCAATCGCGTGCGCTTGGCGGTGGATGGCACGATGTACCTCTGTTTGGGGCAGGAACACCACTTCTCTTTCCGCCCCTTGCTGCGCAAAGGCATTCCCGATGATGAGCTCAAGGCGGCACTGATTAGCGCGATTGGCCTGAAGCCGGAACGGCACGAATTTCAGGATAAGCCGGAAAAGGTGATTCGCTTCATGTCGATGACGGGGGGCTGATGGGCGGTGCGCGGTCGGTTTGGGATGGATTTTTGAGTTGACCGGGTATTTGCGTTGACTTGGGTTTATACCTGTCCGCCGCCGGGCGGTGATAGACTGCCTGCCAATTTCATCCGCCCGTTAGAGCCGATTCACCTTGTATTCTGATCGCCCTGAGCCTGTTCATATTTCTGCCGCCGAGCATGGCATCACGCCCGAGCGGATCAGCCACCATGCGTTAACCGTGCTGCAACGCCTGCATGAGCAGGGGTATGGCGCGTATTTGGTGGGCGGTGCCGTGCGGGATGCGCTGGTGGGGCAGGTGCCCAAAGATTTCGATGTGGTGACGGACGCCCGCCCAGAACAGGTGCGGGCGTTGTTTCGTCATGCGCGCATCATCGGGCGGCGGTTTCGCATCGTGCATGTGATTTTTGGCCATGAAGTGATCGAGGTGACGACCTTCCGGGGCGGCGATGACGAGGCGGTGCGGCGTTCCGATCAAGGTCGAATCCTGCGGGACAATGTGTTCGGCACGCTGGAAGAAGATGTGTGGCGGCGCGATTTTGCCTGCAATGCCTTGTATTACGATTTTGCCACCGAAGAAATCATTGATTTTGTTCAGGGTTGGCAGGATGTGGCGGCGGGTCGCCTGCGGCTGATTGGCAATCCGCAAACGCGCTATCAAGAGGATCCGGTGCGGATGCTGCGCGCCGCGCGGTTTGCCGCCAAACTGAAATTTTCGCTCACGGAAGAGACGGCGGCGGCGATTTATCCGGCGCGCCATTTGTTGAAAGATATTGCGCCGGCGCGCTTGTTCGATGAATCGATCAAGTTATTCCAGGGCGGCTACGGCTGGGCGGCGTTCGAGCAGTTGCGCGCGATGGATTTGTTCGGCTTTTTGTTTGGCGGGCTGGATGAGCTGCTCAACCGCGACTATGACCGCATTGCGGCCTTGATCGAGCAAGTTCTGCGCGGCACCGATGAACGGGTCGCGGCGCAGTTGCCGGTCAATCCCGCGTTTTTGTTTGCCGGCTTGCTTTGGGCGGATTTGAGCCGGCGGCGCGAATTTTGGCTGCATCAGCGGGTGGATTCCGAAACGGCGCTGGCGGTTGCGGCCGATGAGGTGATTTCGGCGGCGGTACGGCAAGTGGCCATTCCCCGCCGATTGACCGATCTGATGCGGGTGTTGTGGTCGTTGCAGCCCTCGTTGGAGAAACTGGGTCAAGGCATGGCGCAGGGCGTGCCGTTGGCGCAGCTTTCCTCGGATCACAAGCATCTATTGGCGCATGCGTGGTTTCGCGCGGGCTTGGATTTTCTGTGTTTGCGGTCGGCGGTGGGCGAGGTGGCGGAAGCGACTTGCGCCTTCTGGCGGCAGTACGCTCCGGCGCGCGACGCGCAGGGCGGCGAGGCGATTCCCACGCATCTGCCGGAAGATTTCGCGCCGCATGGGGGTTTGCCGGATCGCCCCCGTCGGGCGCGGCAGCGGCGTCCGCGTCGCGGGTGATGGCGGTGTCGGACGCCCGCTCCGTCGAGGCCTTTGTGGCGCTCGGGAGTAATCTCAGTGATCCGGTGCAGCAAATTCGTGCCGCATTTTCGGCGTTGTCGCGCTTGCCCGGCACCTCGGTCGTCGAGGTGTCTGCGCTGTACGCCAACCCGCCCATCGGGCCGCAAGATCAGCCGGAATTCGTGAACGCGGTGGCGCGTCTGCGCACCACGCTGTCTGCCCAAGGTTTATTGGCCGAACTCAAAACTTTGGAGTCCGCCGCCGGACGGCAGGGCGCGCGGCACTGGGGCGAGCGGGTGTTGGATCTTGATTTGCTGACCTATGCGGACGAGCAGAGCGCCGATCCGACGCTGTTGTTGCCCCATCCGGGCATTGCCTCGCGCCGATTTGTTTTAGTGCCTTGGTTGGATATTGCGCCGGATGCCCGTCTGCCGGATGGTCGCCGAATTGCGGCATTGCTGGCCGATGCGCCGGCGCATCCCTTGCGGCGCTTGTGACTGCGAACACGCAGCGGGAGAACAACGAAATGAGTATGCATGCGCCCATTGCGCATTCTCTGCGGGATGTGTGGACGGCAAAGGCGGAAGGCCGGCCGATGGTCATGCTGACCGCCTACGACGCGGGTTTTGCCCAACTGGCGGTGGCCGCCGGGGTGGATATGCTGCTGGTGGGCGATTCCTTGGGCATGGTGGTGCAGGGCGCGCGCGATACTTTGAGCGTCAGCATGGCCGACATGCGCTACCACACCGAGCTGGTGCGGCGCGGCGCGCCAACGGCGTTGGTGATGGCGGATATGCCCTTTCTGAGTGATGCCACGGTAGAGTCGGCGCGCCTTCATGCCGGCGGTTTGATGCAGGCGGGCGCCGATATCGTCAAAATCGAAGGCGGTGCCGCCAAGGCGGAGATCGTCTCCGCGCTGACCGAATCGGGCATTCCTGTGTGCGCGCACATCGGCTTGCTGCCGCAGCGGGTTCGGCAACTCGGCGGCTATCGGGTGCAAGGCCGCAGCGAGGATGATGCGGCGCGGATTCTGGCGGATGCGCATGCCTTGGCCGATGCCGGGGCGGCCATGCTGTTGATTGAATGCGTGCCTTCGGCGCTGGCGGAGCGGATTACCCGCCAAGTCCGGGTGCCGGTGATCGGCATTGGCGCGGGGCAGGGCGTGGATGGGCAGGTCTTGGTCATGCACGATGTGCTGGGCATGAACCCTCATCCGCCGCGTTTTGTGCGCGATTTCTTACGCGGTCGCGGTGCGGTGGTCGATGCGTTTTCCGCCTATGTGGACGCCGTGCGCACCCGCCAGTTTCCCGCTGAACACGAGAGCTACGCCTGATGGGGCAGCCGATGGAGATTCTGCGGGATTTGCCCGCATTCACCGCGTGGCGCCGCGCGCTGCCGTCGTCCGCGCGCGTGGGTTTTGTGCCGACCATGGGCAACCTGCACGAAGGGCATCTGGCACTGGTGACGGCGGCACAATCGGCGTCGGATCGGGTCGTCGTGTCGATATTCGTCAACCCGCTGCAATTTACGGATGCGGCGGATTTGGCACGCTATCCGCGCACTGAAACGGCCGATTTGGCGGCGCTGGCGGCGGCGGGTGTGGATGCCGTGTTTTTGCCCTCGGTGGATGGTTTATTTCCCGACAGTAGGCCCTCGGTCGGCATTGCCCCCGGCAGTTTGGCCGAGCCTTGGGAAGGCGCCGCCCGCCCCGGACATTTCGCCGGCATGGCCACCATTGTGGCCAAACTCTTTCATTTGGTGGTACCGACGGTGGCGGTGTTCGGGCAAAAAGATTTTCAACAATTGCGCATTGTGCAGGCGATGGTGCGCGACTTGGATTTCCCCGTGGAGATTCTGGCTGAGCCGACCCACCGCGCGGCGGATGGCTTGGCGTTGAGTTCCCGCAATCGGTTTTTATCGCCGGCGGAACGCGACCGCGCCCCGCTGCTTCAGCAACAATTGCGCCGCACGGCCGCCCAACTGCGGGCGGGCGAATTGGCTGAACCGGTGCGGATTGAGCCGGTATTGATTGAATCGGTATTGTCCGAGGCGAGGCAGTCGCTGAGGGCGGCGGGGTTTGAAGTGGACTATTTCGCGCTCTGTGATGTCGATACTTTGCTGCCGACAGTTCAGATTGAGCGCGCCGTGTTGCTGGCTGCCGCCCGCTTGGGTGCGGTGCGTTTGCTGGATAACTTGCTGCTGTGAACGGGTGGCTTGTGTCACAATCACGCCCGAATTGACGAGGTTTGCCGAACAATGAACCCAAATTATCTGGATTTTGAACAGCCCATTGCCGAGCTGGATGCCAAGATTCGCGAACTGCGGGTCATGGATCACTCGGCGGGTTTGAATATCAACGAAGAAATTGCGCGGCTGGAGAGCAAAAGCCAAGAGCTCACGCGCTCGATCTTCAGCAATCTATCGTCTTGGCAAGTCAGCCAAATTGCCCGCCATCCGCAGCGCCCTTATGCGGCGGATTATTACGGGCAGATGTTGACGGATTTCACCGAGTTGCACGGCGACCGCGCCTTTGCCGACGATGCCGCCATCATGGGGGGCACCGCGCGGCTCGATGGCATTCCGGTGATGGTGATCGGCCAACAAAAGGGTCGGGATACCAAGGAAAAAATCCGCCGAAACTTCGGCATGCCCCGTCCCGAGGGCTACCGCAAGGCCAAGCGCTTAATGGAATTGGCGGCAAAATTCCGCCTGCCGGTGCTCACCTTCATCGACACGCCCGGCGCGTATCCGGGCATTGATGCCGAAGAGCGCGGCCAGAGCGAGGCGATTGCCCGCAACCTGTTCGTGATGGCGGAATTACCGACCCCGATCATCGTCACCATCATCGGTGAAGGCGGCTCGGGCGGCGCGCTCGCCATCGGTGTGGGCGATCATGTGATGCAGTTGCAATACAGCACCTATTCGGTCATTTCGCCCGAAGGTTGCGCGTCGATTTTGTACAAAAGTGCCGAAAAAGCGCCGGAAGCCGCCGAAGCCCTGGGCATTACCGCGCCTCGTCTGCTCGAATTGGGCTTGATCGACGAAGTGGTGCCCGAACCCTGCGGCGGCGCCCATCGCGATACCGCGCGCATGGCCGAAACACTCAAAGCTTCGTTGAAGCGGGCGCTGCTCAAGCACCTGAATGAGCCCACCGAGCGGCTGCTCAGCCGCCGCTACGAACGGCTGATGCGCTACGGCCAGTTCACCACGGACTAAGCCGAGATGGCACCGCGCACGCCGGTCGCCGACCCATTCGCTCAGGCATTCCCGCCGCAGATTCTGCATCGCCCGGTGATTCTGGCCAGCTCCGGCGGCGGGGATTCGCTCGCGGCCTTGGTTGTGCTGCATCGTTGGTGGCAACAGGGGCGGATTCCGGCGCTGGCCGTGGTCAGCATCGACCACCAACTTCAGCCCGATTCCGCCGAATGGAGCGCGATGGCCTGCGCGCAAGCCTCGTCGCTCGGCGTGTCGGCGATGATAAAAACCGTGACCGTGCCAACGGTGGATCGGTTCGGCCACCGTTCCGTGGAAGCCCGCGCCCGTCAAGCCCGTTATGACGCCTTGGCCGAAGTGTTGGCCGCGCAGCCCGGCAGCGTGTTGGTCACGGCGCATCATCAGCAGGATCAGGCCGAAACGGTGTTGCTGGCCTTGCTGCGCGGCAGCGGCACGGCGGGGTTATCCGCCATGCCCGCCTGCGCGCCCTTTGCCGGAAGCTGGCATTGGCGGCCATTTTTAGGCGTGCCGCTTGCACAGATGCGGGCGGTCACAGTGGATTTCCGCGTAGCGCCGGTGGCAGACCCGAGCAATCAGGACACCGCCTTCGATCGCAATTATGTGCGGCAGGAAATTTTTCCTCGGTTAAAAGCCCGCTGGCCCCGCGTGGTGACGACACTGGCCGATGCCGCCGAGGGCGCGGCAGCCGATCGGCAAGTGTTGCAAGAATTTGCACAGCATCTTGTGCCAGATTTAACTTCTGGCGTTTTGCCGTTGCAGCGGTTGAATGGGCTTTCCCGTGCAGCGCAGGCGAATAGCGTGCGGGCTTGGGTGCGGGCGCAGGGTGCGTTGATGCCACCGCGCGCGCGGTTAATGGAGTTTTTGCGGCAGATTCAGACGGCGCGAACAGATCGCCAACCGGTGTTGCGTTGGGGGCCTTGGGGCATTCAGCGAGATCGGGCGTCGTTGCATTGGGTACCGAAGGGCGGGGCGAACCCGCCGCTTGAGGTGCCCATCGCTTGGCCGAATCCCCGATTGCCGCTGCTATGGCCCGATGGTCAACGCTGGCGATTGATTGAGGCAGCGGCGGGCGGCGCGGAAGTCATCGCTGCCGAATGGCTGAATCAGCCGTGGCGGGTGCGGGCGTGGCGGGCGGAGGATCGACTCCGGCTGCGGGAAGGGGCGCCTCGGCGGCGTGTGAAAGAGTTATTTCAAGTGCAGGGCGTGCCGGTTTGGCAGCGGCGGCAATTTCAACTGATCGAGATGGCGGGGCAGCCCGCGTGGATTCCCGGCTTGGCGCTGGATGTGCGATTTCGTGCGCCCGCCGCGAGTTCGGGCTGGATGCTGGTCCGCGAGACCGTGGGGGCGGAATGATTCAAAGAGACAGCCTGATTCAGTATTGCGATGAGGTGTTGAACGCCGCCGCTTGGCGCGATTACGCCCCCAATGGCTTGCAGGTGGAGGGGCGGGCGCAGATTCAACGCCTGGTGACGGGCGTGACGGCCTCGGCTGCCTTGATCGAGGCGGCCATCGCTTGGGGCGCGGATGCGCTCTTGGTGCATCACGGCTATTTCTGGAAAAATGAACACCCGGTGCTCACCGGCATGAAATATCGGCGAATCAAACAACTGATTCAAAACGACATCAATTTGATTGCCTACCATTTGCCACTCGATGACCACCCGATTTACGGCAATAATGCCGCGCTGGCCGAAGCGCTCGGGCTGACGGATATTCAACGGTTTGGAAGTCAACAACTGGCGTGGGCGGGGGCGTTGCCGGCGCCGTGTACCGTCGCGCAATTGCACGCAGTGCTCACAAAGCAATTGGCGCGCGCGCCCCTCGTGGTAGGCGACACGGATCGCCTGATCCAGCGCGTGGGCGTGTGCAGCGGCGGCGCGCAGGACTATTTGACCGACGCCGCAGCGCTCGGTCTCGACGCCTATATTTCTGGCGAAATCAGCGAACGGAGCACGCACATCGCGCGAGAAGAGGGCATGGCCTACTTCGCGGCGGGGCACCACGCGACCGAGCGCGCCGGAGTGCAGCGATTGGGCGCGCATCTTGCCGAACGATTCGGCATTGAAGTGCGCTATATCGACATTGATAACCCGGTTTAGCCGGCGGTTGAAAAATGGCGCGAATTCAAGAATGAAGGGTAGATTTGAGTGAGGGATTTGCCGCATCCCGTTTGAGGGTAGCGGCGGAACCCCGCAGTTCATGACATTCGACACCCTCTCCCTCGAGGGGGGCTGGCGAGCGGTCAAAAGCGGCCATCGACGGGGACATTGGGCACCCTCCCCCTTGAGGGCAGCGGTGGAAGCCCCGTAGTCCATGACATTCGACACCCTCCCCCCTTGAGGGGGAAGGGCTGGAGTGGGGGTGAACATTGCCACCGTTTCATCCGGGGATTACCCGCTTTCCCGCCCGATTTCATCGGTGGGCGTGAAGAAAATACAGCGGTTCCTTTGGGCTGCGATAAACCGGTCACACAAGGGATTAATGACACTTGTTTGACGCGGCCGCCAAGAGCGTTGACACTCGCGGCGGCATAAGAAAGTCCTGATGGATGATCGTTCGGGTATATCCCGAAAATCCACAGCACAACGCCGGGTACACGGCGGTTTGATGAACATAACGGGGAGTAAGTAATTGCATGGCTGAAGTTCCTGTCAATACAGCGCGCAGGCGCTTTCTGACTGGCTCGGCGGTGGCGGTAGGCGCCGTCGGAGCCGGGTTTGCGGCAGTGCCGTTTCTGTCCTCATTTGAGCCGAGTGCCAAAGCCCAAGCGGCGGGCGCGCCGGTTGATGTCGCGATTGCCAAGCTCGCCCCGGGTCAAATGGTCACGGTGGCTTGGCGCGGTCAGCCGATTTATGTCGTACACCGCACCGATAAAATGGTCGAAATGCTGCCCTCTTTGGATGGCGAATTGCTCGATCCCAACAGCAAGGTGGCCAGCCAGCAACCGACCTTTGCCGACAATTTTTACCGCGCACGCAAAAAAGAATTTTTGGTCTTGATTGGCGTGTGTACTCATTTAGGCTGTGCGCCGACCTATCGGCCGGAAGTGGCACCGAAAGATTTAGGCCCCGAATGGAAGGGCGGATTCTTTTGCCCCTGCCACGGCTCTAAATTTGATTTGGCTGGGCGGGTATTCAAAGGCGTGCCTGCGCCATTGAACCTGGTGGTGCCGGAATATGCGTTCGTCAATGACGGGCTAATTCGTGTGGGTGTGGCGGAGATTACCGCATGATTAGAAAAATTTCTAAATGGGTGGATGATCGTCTGCCCGTCTCGCATTTTTGGAATGCGCATTTAGCCAAATACTATGTGCCGAAAAATTTTAATTTTTGGTACTACTTTGGCTCCATTTTATTGGCCGTGTTTGCCATTCAAATTGTCACCGGCATTTGGCTGGCGATGAATTACAAACCCTCGGCAGCAGATGCGTTTAACTCCGTTGAATACATCATGCGTGATGTCAGTTGGGGCTGGTTGATTCGCTACATGCACTCAACCGGGGCGTCATTCTTCTTTATTGCGGTGTATCTGCATATGTTCCGGGGCATGATGTACGGCTCGTACAAAAAACCGCGCGAACTGATTTGGATTTTTGGCGTACTGATTTTGCTCGTGCTGATGGCCGAGGCCTTTATGGGGTATTTGTTGCCTTGGGGGCAAATGTCCTTCTGGGGTGCGCAAGTCATTATTTCTCTATTCGGGTCTATCCCGTTTATTGGTCCGGATCTGGCCTTATGGATTCGCGGCGATTATGTCGTGTCGGATGTCACCCTGAATCGGTTCTTTGCCCTGCATGTGATCGCGCTGCCCCTGGTGCTGCTGTTCTTGATTGGCGGCCACATCATGGCGCTGCATGAAGTCGGCTCGAATAACCCGGATGGCATTGAAATCAAAGACAACAAAGATGAGCACGGCAAGCCGGTGGATGGTATTCCGTTCCACCCGTATTACACGGTGAAAGACTTTTTTGGTTTGGGTGTGTTCTTAAGCATCTTTGCGTTCGTGGTATTTTTCTGGCCGGATGGCGGCGGTAAATTCCTTGAACCCCCCAACTTTATTCCGGCGGATCCGCTGAAAACGCCCGAGCATATTGCACCGGTGTGGTATTTCGCCCCGCATTACGCCATTCTTCGGGCGATTCCCGATAAATTCATGGGCGTATTGGCGATGGGCTCGGCCATTATGATTCTGTTCTTTTTGCCGTGGTTGGATCGGAATGTCACCAAGTCAATCCGCTATCGTTCCACCGCCTTTAAGGTACTGCTGTTCTCCTTCGTGGTGGCCTTTATTGGCTTGGGGTATTTGGGCACGCAACCTGTCGGTTTCTGGAATACGCTGTTTGCGCGAATTTTCGCCACCATGTATTTCGGTTATTTCATTGCCTTGTTTTTTGTCAGTAAATATGAAAAAACCAAGCCAGTGCCGGAGCGATTGACATGAGTATTCCCATGATTAGGCCTCTGTTTTTATTGTTGGCCGGCTTGGCGGCTTCTTTCGGGGCGCAGGCGTCGGATGGGGCAGCCATTCCGTTGACGCATGTTTCTTTGGATATGTCCGACAAGGCGGCACTGTATCGGGGCGCGCAAACTTTTCAGGCCATGTGCGCCACCTGCCACAACGCCGACAACATGCGCTATGAGCGCGTGGCTCAGGATTTGTCCTTGAGTAAGGCGCAGTTGGACAGTTTGCTGCCGCCCGACACCAAGCCCGGTGATGTGATGCATGGCTTTATGCCCTCGGACTATGCGCACCAAGTCTTTGGCGTGGTGCCGCCGGATTTGACCCTGATCGCACGGGTTAAAGGCGCCGATTGGTTGTATACCTACCTCACCTCGTTTTACGAAGACCCGACCAAGCGTTGGGGCGTGAACAACGCGGTGTTCCCTGGTGTGGGCATGCCGGATGTGTTCGCCGCTGAACAAGGGGTGATGCAGCCGGTATTCAAGACGGTGAAATTGCCGGATGGCACGACCGAGCAGCGTTTGAGTGGCCTCAAGGCGCCGGTAATTCCCGGCAATATGCAGACCGCCGTTTTTGAACAGCAGGTGCGGGATTTGGTGGCCTTTATGGTGTACATGTCCGAACCGGCTCGGATGCAGCGCATGCATTACGGGCCCTTCGTGCTGGCTTTCCTGTTGCTGTTCACCGTGCTGATGTTCTTTGTGAAAAAGGAATACTGGCG
>DYMR01000030.1 GCA_020721485.1 Halothiobacillus neapolitanus
TTTTTCCACCACATTGCCCATATCCCAGGGCGCGAGGAATTGGCCTTTTTTGATGTTGACCGGCTTGCCCTGGCGCGCCACGTTCTGGATGAAGTTGGTCTGGCGGCACAAAAACGCCGGGGTTTGCAGCACATCGACCACGCTGGCGACTTCTTCGAGCGGCGTATCTTCATGCACATCGGTCAGCACGGGCACGCCGATGGACTTTTTCACGCCCTCTAAAATCGCCAAGCCCTGTGCCAAGCCCGGCCCGCGGAAACTGTGGCCCGATGAGCGGTTGGCTTTATCGAACGAGCTTTTGTAGATGAAGGGAATACCCAACGCCTGCGCCATTTCTTTCAGCGCGCCGGCGGTTTCCTGCGCCAAGGTTTCCGATTCGATCACACAGGGGCCGGCAATCAGAAATAACGGCTGATCGAGCCCGATGGTGAAATCCAACAGCTTCATACGGACTCCTCTTGCTCGGCAACCCCGCCCGCGCGCTGCGCCAAGGCGGCCTGCACGAATGCGGTAAACAGGGGATGACCATCCCGTGGGGTGGAATTAAATTCCGGGTGGAATTGACTGGCGATGAAAAACGGGTGATCCGGCAATTCGATGGTTTCGACCAGATGGTTTTCCGCAGAAAAGCCCGAAAACACCAAGCCGGCCGATTCCAGCGTCTTCTGGTAGCCGTTGTTGAACTCATAACGATGCCGATGGCGCTCGCTGATGCTGGCCGCGCCATACGCTGCCGCCACCCGGCTGCCGGTCGATAAATCGCAGCGCTGCGCGCCTAAGCGCATCGTGCCGCCGAGATCGGTTTTTTCATCCCGCACGATCAATTCGCCCTGCTCATCACGCCATTCGGTAATCAGCGCGATTACCGGATGCGGCGCTTCTTTACGAAACTCGGTGGAGTGCGCGCCGTCCAGCCCCGCCACATGACGGGCGTATTCAATCACCGCCACCTGCATCCCCAAGCAAATGCCGAGGTAGGGCTTGCGGGATTCCCGCGCATAGCGCACCGCCGCAATTTTGCCCTCGACCCCGCGCTCGCCAAATCCGCCCGGCACCAAAATAGCGTCCATCGTCGCCAATTCCGCCTCGGGCGATTCGCGCTCGAAACGCTCGGAATCGAAGTAATGAATATTGACGCGGGTGCGGGTTTGAATGCCGGCGTGCAGCAGTGCTTCGTTCAAACTCTTATAGGCATCGAGCAAATCGACATATTTGCCGACCATCGCCACATCGACAATGCGATCCGGCTTGGTTTGCGCATCCACCACCCGATCCCATTCCGACAAATCGGCGGCGTTCGCCGTCAAATGCAGCTTGCGCAACACGATTTCGTCGAGCTTTTGCGCGTGCAGCAACCGGGGAACGCGGTAAATGGTGTCCGCATCGACGGAAGAAATCACCGCATCAAAATCGACATTGGTGAACAAAGCGATTTTGCGACGCTCGTCTTCCGGCAGCACCACTTCCGAGCGGCAGAGCAAAATATCCGGCTGAATCCCGATCGAGCGCAATTCCTTCACGGAATGCTGGGTCGGCTTGGTTTTCAGCTCGCCCGCCGCACGGATGTACGGCACCAAGGTTAAATGCATGTAGATGGCGCGTTCATGCCCCAACTCCACGCCCATTTGACGAATCGCCTCCAAAAACGGCAGCGATTCAATATCGCCCACCGTGCCGCCAATTTCGATCAGGGCGACATCGTAGCCCTTGCTGCCTTCCAGCACGCGGCGCTTGATTTCATTGGTAATGTGCGGAATCACCTGCACCGTGCCGCCCAGATAATCGCCGCGCCGCTCGCGACGGATCACCGATTCGTACACCCGCCCGGTGGTGAAATTGTTGCGCTTACCCACCGGCGAGCGCACAAAGCGCTCGTAATGACCCAAGTCCAGATCGGTTTCCGCGCCATCGTTGGTGACAAACACCTCACCGTGCTGAAACGGGCTCATCGTCCCCGGATCGACATTGATGTACGGATCGAGCTTCATCAGCGTGACCCGCAGGCCGCGTGATTCAAGCAACGCACCCAGCGAAGCGGCGGCGATGCCTTTCCCCAAGGAAGACACCACGCCGCCGGTCACAAACACATATTTGGTCATAACACGCCTTGTTCGAAAAGGACTGACACGATGAATGAGCCGAGTGAAGAATTCATGAAGAATCCGCGCCCAAAATCAGTGCAACACAAGCGCCGAATGATAAAGCAAACCGCCTGCCAGAACAATTTGCAGCCGATGACAGCGGGCACCGCCGCCACGACGAATCTCAATAAATTTTTACCAATCACAAAAAAATTTATGCGTATAACTTTTTTTTATTTTGAAATTTGATTAGACTAATCAAGGTTCTTCAGGCGCATGCGTACCCAGGCGCCCGCCCGAAGCCCAGTCAAGGCAAAAATTGATTCACTGGAAAAATCATTAGGTAGCTACTATTATGAACATCAAAGAACCGGCGACTTTCAGCGACGAGCAAATTTCTCGGCTCATGTTCGATAACAACCGGATGTGGCGCACACAGCTGAACTTTGTGTTGTCCGAATATGACCTCACTGCCTCTGCGTGGGCGGTCATCCGGGTACTGCGCGATGAAGGCCAAGGCTGCACGCAGAAAGAATTGGCGAGCTCGCTCGCGATTGAAGGCCCGACCTTGGTCAAACTGCTCGATAACTTGGAGCGTTTGGGCTGGATCGAACGGCGTGTGGCGCCGACCGATCGTCGCGCGAAAACGATTTGGCTGATCGAATCCGCCTTGCCGCAAATCGCGGAAGCGGATCGGAAGCTGGGCATGACCCGTCACCAGATCATCTCCGCGCTGAGCGAAGATGAACAAGCCGAATTTGGCCGGTTGCTGAATAAAGTACGAACCAACTTGGAGCGCATGAATCATGAGGCCAGTCGCTACGGCGGGATCCCCCCCCGAGACTAACGCTGCCACCCCGCAGCCTGGCAATCCGGCTGCCTCGGGTTCGGCAGAGTCGAACCCGCCCCCTCCGCCCAAAAAAATCCCTGCACTCCCCAATCCGGCTCAACGCGCCTCGCGCCTGCGCTTGGTTTTGCTGTTGATTTTATTGCTGATTGGCGGAATCATCGGCTTCGGCTATTTGCGCTATACCGACCAATTCATCCGCACCGAAGACGCCTTCGTGAGCGGTCATCAGGTGCAGATTGGTGCAGAAATCGCCGGGCAAATCAAAACCGTGCCATGGCAAAACAATCAAACGGTGTCACAAGGCGCGGTGCTGTTCACGCTGGATGCCACACCCTACCAAGCCGCCGTCGCCGCCGCTGAAGCCAATTTGGCCGCCGCCCAACGCAGCCAAGCCACGGCAGCAGCGGCGGTGGTCACGGCACAAGCGGCGGTAGCGCAAGCGCAAGCCAGCGCGCACCAAGCGGAAGATCACCTCGCCCGCATTCAACGCATCAAAGTGCAACAGTTTGTTTCTGCGCAAGATTTAACCGACGCCCGCGCCGCCGTTGCGGTCGCCCAAGCGGGTGTGGCTCAGGCGAACGCCGCGCTGGATCAGGCACGCGCCAATGCCGGCCAACCCGGTCAACAAAACGACCGCATCCGCGCCGCCCAAGCACAACTCACCAGCGCGGAATATCAACTCCGCCGCACCAGCATTACCGCGCCCATGACCGGCCGTCTGGCGAATTACACCATTCAGCCGGGGCAACCCGTCGCCCCCGCGCAACCCTTGTTTTCGATGGTGGCGACGGACGGGCTATGGATTGACGCAAACTTCAAGGAAACCGAAATCGGGCGCATCCACATTGGTATGCCGGTCGAGATTCATTCGGATGTGTTCCCGCAACAAAAAATCACCGGCACCGTGGTGTCGATTTCCGCCGGAGCGGGCACCGCGTTTTCGTTGCTGCCGCCGCAAAACGCCACGGGGAACTGGGTCAAGGTCACGCAGCGGGTGCCGGTACGCATCGCGCTGGATGCCAAGCCGGGCGAACCCCCGTTGCCGATTGGCACCAGTGCGACGGTGCAAATCCTACGGGTCGAACACCCGATGGGCTGGCTGGCCGCCACGCTGAGCCTGTTCGGCATCCACAACCACTCTCATGCCGACAGCCGGTATTAATCCCCGGCCGTCGCGAGCCAAGCGGTGCACAATTTAACTACCTTTGAACGGGTCATGATTACGGTGGCGGTGATGTCGGCCACCGTGATGCAGGTGCTCGACACCACCATCGCCTCCGTCGCCCTGCCCTACATGGCGGGCGATCTCGGTGCCTCGCCGGATCAAATTTCCTGGGTGTTGACCAGTTATTTGGTGGCCTCGGCCATCATCATGCCACTGACAGGCTACTTCACCGACAAAATCGGCCAACGCCAATATCTGCTGATTTCCATCGCCTGGTTCGTGATTGCCTCGGCGCTTTGCGGCTTGGCGGAAAACCTGCCGCAAATCATTTTTTTCCGGGTGTTGCAGGGCTTGGCCGGTGCCGCGCTGGTGCCGCTGTCGCAGGCAATCATGGTGCAATCGTTTCCGGCGGAACAACGCGGCCGCGCGATGGCGATTTGGGGCATCGGCGTGATGGTGGGGCCGATTCTTGGGCCCACCATCGGCGGCTGGATCACCGAAACCATTAACTGGCGCTGGACCTTCTACATCAATCTGCCCGTCGGCATCTTCGCCTTGGCGATTGTCGGGCGCTTTGCGCCGCGCCTGCCAAAAAAACCGGATCGGCGCATGGACTGGCTGGGTTTTACCCTGCTCGGGCTCGCCATTGGCGGGCTGCAATTCGTGCTCGACCGAGGCAATCAGGATGATTGGTTTTCCGCGCCCAGCATCGTCTTCGCTACCGTGCTGGCCATTGTGTCTGCCGCGTTTTTCGTCTGGCTGAGCTTTGTGCCCGACCGCCGACCGGTGTTTTCACTCGAAATTTTCCGCGACCGCAACTTCACCCTCGCCAACTTCGTCATGCTGCTGATGGGTCTGGGCATGTTTGGTGCGATTTATGTGCAGCCGTTGATGCTCGAACGGGAAATGGGCTATCCGATTTTAACCACCGGCATGGCGCTCGCCCCGCGCGGTATTGCCAGCATGATCGCGATGATGGTGGTGGGGCGGATCATCGGTAAAGTCGATACCCGGCTGATTATCACCACGGGGATTTTCTTCAGCCTGATCGGCAGTTGGGGCATGACGCAATACAACCTGGAAATCAGCACTTGGCAGATCGTCTGGCCGCTGCTGTTTCAAGGGGCGGGCATTGGCATGATTTTCGTGCCGCTATCGACCATGGCGTTTGCCACGCTCTCGCCGCGATATGCCGCCGAAGCCGCCGGGTTGTATAGCCTCATTCGCACCGTCGGTTCGTCGATTGGCATTTCCATCGTCGCCACCTTGGTCAGCCGACACGCGCAGGCCGCATGGAACCAGCTCGGCGGCGGGGTTTCGCTCGATAATCCCTTGGCCTGGCAATACCTTGCGCCGCTGCGCCTCACGCCCGATTCACCGCAGGGCGCGGCGATTCTGGCCAGCACACTCACCAGCCAAGCCAATATGCTGTCGTACCACGATGCGTTCGTGCTGATTTTGGTGAGTTTCGCGTTCATGCTGCCGCTGGTCTTATTATTCCGTTCAGCCAAACAATCCGGCGAAAAACCGCCCCCAGTAGCGATGGATTAAGTCCGGGCGGAGAATCCGGTATCCGCAGCAGTTTTCGCTATACTGCCGCACATTCTTTTTCAGCCAGGCCAGCCTGCCAATGCCGCGCAAGTTTTTCCGCAAATGGGCGCCCAGTAAGGAAGTTGTGCTGGCACCTTCGTTCATGCAGCCCTTCGCCAAGTGGTTGTCGCACCCCAATTTGTGGCATTTCAACCGTCGATCCGTCTCTGGCGGTGTGGCGATTGGTCTGTTCATCGCGTTCTGGCCGATGCCGTTCCAAATGGTGGTCTGCGCCATTGCCGCCGTGTTGTTTCGCGTGAATGTGGCGCTGTCCGTCGCGATGGCTCTGGTGTCCAACCCATTCACGATGGTGCCGATTTTCTGGGGCGCGTATTGGATCGGCACCTCGCTGACCGGCACGCAGATTTCGGTGCCCGCTGCCGGCATGTCGTTTGAATGGGTGATGAGCCAACTGCAAGTGCTCTGGCTGCCCATGCTGATGGGGTTATTAATTCTGGGTGCCGCCGTGGCGCTCGCCGCCTTCGTCCTGATTCAAATGCTCTGGCGCTGGCAAGTTTGGCTGCATCTGCGCCGCCGCCGCAAGGCACGCAGCCTGCGCGAATCCCGCCCCTCCTGATCGTTCCCCATTCATCTCAAACCCCACGCCGCACTATGTCAGAATCTTTCGTCAAGCCCTGCCCGCATCCCGTGTTCGACACCCTTCGCCGCCTGATGGCGGAACGCATTCTGCTGCTGGACGGCGCGATGGGCACGATGATCCAACGCCACAAGCTGCAAGAGGCCGATTATCGCGGTGCGCGCTTTGCCGACTGGCCGGTCGATTTGAAGGGCAACAATGATTTGTTGGTGCTGACCAAGCCGGAAGTGATCGCCGGCATTCACCGCGCCTACCTCGATGCGGGCGCCGACATCATCGAAACCAACACCTTCAATGCCACCCGCATTTCCATGGCCGATTACGAAATGCAGGCGTTGGTGCCGGAATTGAACCGCGAAGCCGCCCGCCTCGCCCGCCGCATCGCCGATGAAAAAACTGCCGAAACGCCCGACAAACCCCGATTTGTCGCCGGCATTCTCGGCCCCACCAGCCGCACCGGCTCGATTTCGCCCGATGTGAACGACCCCGGCTTTCGCAATGTGAGCTTCACCGAATTGGTGGAATCCTACCGCGAGGCGGCCATCGCGCTGCTCGACGGCGGCGTGGACATTCTGATGATCGAAACGATCTTCGATACCCTGAACGCCAAAGCCGCCGTGTACGCCCTCGAAGTGCTGTTTGCCGACCGGGGCACCCGCTGGCCGGTGATGATTTCCGGCACCATTACCGACGCATCCGGCCGCACACTCTCCGGCCAAACCACCGAAGCGTTCTACAACAGCCTGCGCCACGCCGAGCCGCTCGCCATCGGCCTGAACTGCGCGCTGGGCCCCGATTTGCTGCGGCAATATGTGGCCGAACTCTCCCGCGTGAGCGAATTCCCCGTCTCCGTTCACCCGAATGCGGGCTTGCCGAACGAACTGGGCGAATACGATTTGGAAGCCGACCCGATGGCGCAGCAAATCGGCGAATGGGCGGCGTCCGGCATCATCAACATCGTCGGCGGCTGCTGCGGCACCACGCCCGAACACATCGCCTACATGGCCAAGCAGGTCGCCCCGCATCCGCCGCGCATCCCGCCCACCCCCATCGCCGCCTGTCGTTTATCCGGCCTTGAACCGTTCAACATCACGCCCGAATCCTTGTTCGTGAATGTGGGCGAGCGCACCAATGTCACCGGCTCCGCTCGATTCCGCCGTTTGATTAAAGAAGGCGATTTCACCACCGCGCTCGATGTCGCCCGCCAGCAGGTCGAAGCCGGGGCACAGGTCATCGACATCAACATGGACGAAGGGCTGATCGACGGCGAAGCCTCGATGGAACGCTTTGTGAAGCTGATCGCCTCCGAGCCGGACATCGCCCGCGTGCCGCTTATGATCGACAGCTCGAAATTTGCGGTCATCGAAAAAGGCTTGCAGTGGGTGCAAGGCAAACCGATCGTCAACTCGATTTCCATGAAAGAAGGCGAAGCCATTTTTCTGGAACACGCCCGCACCGTGCGCCGCTATGGCGCGGCGGCCGTCGTTATGGCGTTCGATGAGCAGGGGCAGGCCGATAGCCTCGCGCGGCGGATCGAAATTTGCTCGCGCGCCTACAAACTCCTCACCGAAGAAGTGGGCTTTCCCGCCGAAGACATCATCTTCGACCCGAACATTTTCGCCATTGCCACCGGCATTGAAGAACACAACAACTACGCGGTCGAATTCATCGAAGGCGTGCGCTGGATCAAACACAACCTGCCCCACGCCTTGGTTTCCGGCGGGGTATCGAATGTGTCGTTCTCGTTTCGCGGCAACGAACCGGTGCGCGAAGCCATCCACAGCGTCTTTTTGAACCACACCGTCGGCGTCGGCATGGACATGGGCATCGTCAACGCCGGCCAGCTCGTCGTGGTGGATGACATTCCCGCCGAACTGCGCGAAGCGGTGGAAGACATCGTGCTCAATCGGCGCCCGGACGGCACCGACCGCATGCTGGAAATCGCGGAAAAATATCGCGGCAGCGGCACGGCAGAAGCCAAATCCACCGCCGATCTGGCGTGGCGCAACCTGCCGGTGAACGAACGCCTCGCGCACTCACTCGTCAAGGGCATCGACCAGTTCGTCATCGAAGACACCGAAGAAGCCCGCCTGGTCGCCGCGCGCCCCTTGCATGTCATCGAAGGCCCCCTGATGGATGGCATGAACATCGTCGGCGATCTGTTCGGCGCAGGCAAAATGTTCCTGCCGCAGGTGGTGAAATCTGCCCGCGTCATGAAAAAGGCGGTCGCGCATTTAATGCCCTTCATGGAAGCCGAGGCCGCCGCCGGGGGCTGTGCCGCACAATCGGCGGGGAAAATTCTGCTCGCCACCGTCAAAGGCGATGTGCACGACATCGGCAAAAACATTGTCGGCGTGGTGCTGCAATGCAACGGCTTCGAGATCGTCGATCTCGGCGTGATGGTGCCGACGCAAACCATCCTCGACACCGCGCGCGCGCAAGGCTGCCACCTGATCGGGTTGTCCGGCCTGATTACGCCCTCGCTCGATGAAATGGTCACGGTCGCGCAGGAAATGGAACGGCAAGGCTTCACCCTGCCGCTGATGATCGGCGGCGCCACCACTTCCAAGCTGCACACCGCGCTGAAAATCGCCCCGGCCTACCGCGAACCGGTGGTACATGTGCTCGATGCCTCGCGCGCCGTCGGCGTTGCGGCCAGCCTGCTCGGAGACAATAAAGCCACCTATGCCGCCGGTATTGCCGAGGAATACGCCGCCCTGGTCGCTCGTCGCAAGGCCAATCAAGAAGAGGCGCGGCGGGTCAGCTTGGCCGAAGCCCGCAGCAACCGCGAGCGGATGTCCTACGAGTCGTACACCCCCATCGCCCCGAAAACGCCGGGCATCACCGTGTTCGACGACTACCCGCTGGCCGATTTGCTGCCGTTTATCGACTGGACGCCCTTTTTCCAAAGCTGGCAACTCTTCGGCAAATATCCCGCGATTTTCGACGATGCCACCGTCGGTGCCGAAGCGCGCAAACTCTTCGACGACGCGCAACGGATGCTGCAACAGATCGTCCAAGAAAAGTGGCTCACCGCCCGCGCCGTGATTGGCTTTTGGCCGGCTGCCAGCATCGACGACGACATTCGGGTGTTTACCGATGAAAAACGCCAAGCCGTCGCCGTCGAATTACGCCATATTCGCCAGCAAATGCCGCGCTCCGGCGGCAAGCCCAACCAATGCTTGAGCGATTTCATCGCCCCCACCGGTAGCAAAATCCGCGATTGGATTGGCGGATTCGCCGTCACCACCGGCCACGGCATTGATCCGCATATTGCCCGCTTCGAACAGGCGCACGATGACTACCACGCCATCCTACTCAAATCCTTGGCCGACCGGCTGGCCGAAGCCTTTGCCGAACACCTGCATCTGCGCGTTCGGCAAGAATTTTGGGGCTACGCCCCCGACGAATCGCTGAACAACGACGCGCTCATCGCCGAGCAATACCAAGGCATTCGCCCGGCGCCCGGCTACCCGGCCTGCCCCGATCACACCGAAAAAGGCACGCTCTGGCAGCTGCTCGAACCCGATCAACGCGCGGGCATCGCCCTGACCGAAAGCTTTGCGATGTATCCGGGTGCGGCGGTTTCCGGTTGGTATTTCGCCCACCCCGATGCGCGGTACTTCGGCACGGGCAAAATCGGCCGCGATCAAGTCCATGACTACGCCGAGCGCAAGGGTTGGTCCGTCGCCGAGGCAGAACGCTGGTTGGCGCCGATTTTGGGCTACGAACCGGAATGATTCGGGGTCAAGGACTTACCCCATTCTTCTCAAGTTTGGAGTATCATTTCGCCTCGATCTGGCACACGCACCGCTGAGGAACCATGGCGGCACATATTTTCGAACAACCGCTTAACGAACGGATTCGCGCCTGCCTGCGGCTGGAATACCTGTTCAGCCGCTTGGTGCAACATCGCCTCGATGAATCGCCCGAATCAGCGCTGTGCGCCATTCTGATTCTGATCGAAGCCACCGATGTGCTCGGGCGGATTGATGTCAAACGCGAGCTGATTAAAGAACTGGAACGCCAGCAAGCCAAACTGCTGCACATGGCGCACACCCCGCAGGTCAATGCCGAAAAACTGCATCGCCTGCTCGATCAACAGGCGCAGTTACTCGACCAGCTACACCGCTTTACCGGCTCACCCGGCGGGCACCTCAAACAGCACGAGCTGGTTAACGCCATTCGTCAACGCGCGTCCATCCCCGGCGCACTGTGTTCGTTCGATTTGCCGGCGCTGCATTACTGGCTCAGTTTGCCCGCCATTGAACGGCGCGATGATCTGGACGGCTGGCTGGCGCCGCTGGAACCGATCACCCAAGCCAACGATCTGGTGGTGCAATTGATTCGCACCAGCGTGCAACCCACCGCCGTCGTCGCCGAAGAAGGCTTCTTTCAACTCAACCTCGATTCCGGTGCGCCGTATCAACTGATCCGCGTTATTGCCACGCCCAACGCACCGTATTATCCAGAAATCAGCGCCAGCAAACACCGAGTGACCGTGCGTTTCATGCAAATGGATCGCCAAAGCGGCCACCCATACCAAGTCAATTTTGATGTGCCCTTTGAATTAGCGGCCTGCCAACTCTAACCCCACACGAACCTTTGTATGACCGCAGCGCCCGACTTCGCCATAGACCACGATGCCTTCGCCCTGACCCGCGTGCCGGCGCCCATTACCCGCTTGATTCTGCGGGAAACCCACCTGCTGAAACTCACCAAAGCCTTCAAAGAATCACTCGCGCACAGCCCCGATCAAGCCGCCGAACCCCTCGTGATCGATCTCAGCGCGATTGAAACCAGCGGCAAATGGGTGGATTTCCCCGCGCTCATCAGCCTGCTCAAAAACTACCAACTCCAGCCCATCGCGGTGTACGGCGGCAGTGCAAAACAGCGCGAACAGGCTGTGCTCGCGCAATTACCGGTCATCGAACCGCGCGAATCGCCGGTACTGCCTGTGACTCGCGCGGTCGCAGCGTCCACGCCAGAACCCATCGTAGAAACCAAGGCAGAACCGAAGGTCGAAGCCGCTCCGCCCCCTGCCCCCGTGAGCGATAAAACGCTCAAGGCGCCCATGGTCATCCGCCAGCCCGTGCGCTCCGGCGCAGAGCTTTATGCCCGCGATGCCGACTTAATCATCATCAGCAGTGTCGGCAGCGGCGCGCGGGTGGTGGCAGACGGCTCGATTTATGTGCACGGCGCGCTCAAAGGAACCGCCGCAGCGGGCGTGACCGGCATGCCAGAAGCACGCATTTTTTGCGAATCCTTTGAACCGCAAATCATCGCCATCAACGGCATTTATTTGGATGGCGAACAACTCTCCAAACACCCCGCTTGGGGCAAGCGCGCCCTGATCGAACTGGATGCGGCGAATCAAATTTCGGTGCGCACCTTCCCGATCATCGGCAAAGGTCAGGCCGACTGATTCCTCGCCGACAGAACACCTCGAACAGCAACGCTCCGCCCGCACTTTTTTCTTGGCAATTTTTTTAGTCATGGCTAAAATAAAAGTTAGTTTTAGCTAAGATTGAATTGCCATGCACACCGCCGCCGTTTCCCCCCTGCAATCCAAGCGCGCCCGCCTGCTGTTTTTGGGGCCTGCATTCGTGGCCGCCATTGGCTACATCGACCCCGGCAACTACGCCACAAACATTCAAGCCGGGGCGGAATACGGCTATCTGCTGCTGTGGGTGGTGGTGTGGGCCAACTTAATGGCGGCGATGATTCAGTTTTTGTCGGCCAAACTCGGCCTGGTCACCGGCGAATCCCTCGCCTCGATGCTCGGCAAGCGGCTACCGCGCTGGGCGGTGTATCCCTATTGGATTCAGGCAGAAATCCTCGCCATGGCGACCGATATTGCCGAGTTCATCGGTGCGGCACTGGGTTTTCATCTGTTGTTTGGCTTTTCTATGATGGAAGGCGCGGTGATTACCGCCCTCATCAGCTGGGCAGTGCTCAGTCTGGAAACCAAGAATTTCAAGTCGTTACAAATCGTGATTGGCGCGATGCTGATGGCCGTCGCGCTGATTTATGTGGTGGAATTGTTCTACAGCCACCCGCACCCCGCTTCGGTGCTGCAAGGCGCGTTGATTCCCGGTTTCAGCGGCCACGACAGCATTTTCCTCGCGGCAGGAATTTTGGGCGCCACCGTTATGCCGCATGTAATTTATCTGCATTCAGCCATCAGCAAGGCGGAACTCGCGCAATACGGTAAACAGCACCGCAAATCGATTTTTCGCAGCACGCGCTGGGATATTGCGCTGGCGATGACCATTGCCGGCTTTGTGAATTTATCGATGTTGGCCATGGCCGCCGCCGTTTTTCACGGCACCGGACATTCCGACATGGGCAGCATTGAACAGGCCTACAAAACCCTCGAACCCTTGCTCGGCACCTTGGCGGCACAGATTTTTGGCGCCAGCTTGCTGATCGCCGGGCTCGCCTCCACCATCGTCGGCACCCTTGCGGGTCAAGAAATCATGAGCGGGTTTGTGCGCTTCCGCATCCCGATTTGGTTGCGCCGCAGCATCACCATGATGCCTTCGTTCATCATCATTTGGATGGGGCTGAATGTGACCGAGGTTCTGGTGTTCAGCCAAGTCGTCCTGTCCTTCGGCATTGCCCTCGCCCTCGTGCCCCTCATGCTGTTCACCAGCAACCGCCATTTAATGGGGCGCTATGTGAACCCGTCTTGGGTCAAGCTGGCGGGCTGGTCGATTGTGGGCGTGGTGGTGGTGCTGAATGGCTATCTGCTGTTCACCACCTAGAAGTCCATATAACCGCCTGTTAAATAACGAAAATCACTTGAGGCCGTGCAGATATTCCGTGACCTGCGGCGCCCCGCACAACGGCGTGACGCCGGTGACAATGCCGGCATTGAGCGTCACCCAATCCACGCATTGACTCGGCGGCGCCGGCATGCCCGCCACTTCCGTTTCATCGCGCAACAGCACCACCGGATAACTCCGTTCGCGCAGTTGCGGCAGCGCGATCATTCGGCTGATAAGCCCCGGCATCCGGCTGATATCCGACACATAATCCACCTGATGCGCGCTCAGCGCCTCGGCGCCGAATTGCGCCAACACCGGGTTGATCCATTCATCCGCCGCCTTGCTGTTGGCATAGATAATCACCTTGGCCTGACCCGGCAACGCCACCGGCTTATCGTGCTGATCTTTCACCGCCCGGGTCGGAAAGGCTTGCCCGACTGCCAACGCCGCAACGGGCGCGGGCTCTTCTGCCCAAGCCGAAGTCGCCAAGCCCATGCTGCACACGGCCAATGCCGCCGCTGCCCATGTCGGCAGCATCTTCGAACCAGAACCCGAATGCGTACCCTGTGAACCCGCCATTGTATTTATCCTCGCTGAACCATCGACACCAAATATAACAAACAATAATTTAGCATAGATTTTTCGAATGGCATGGCGGAAACGCGG
>DYMR01000031.1 GCA_020721485.1 Halothiobacillus neapolitanus
ATCGGCAATCAGCCGTGCCGGATCACCCGCTCGCCGGTCGGAGCATTCTACAGCGATGGGGCGGCCAGTGACTTGTTTGGCGGTTTCAATGACTTCTAGCACGGAAAATCCGTCGCCATTGCCTAGGTTGAAGGCGGCGCTGCGGCGGTGGTTGGTCAGATATTCCAGCGCGAGGGCGTGTGCGGAGCAGAGGTCTTGCACATGAATGTAATCGCGCAGGCAACTGCCATCGGGCGTGTCGTAATCGGTGCCGAAGACGGTAATGGACGGCCGCCGACCGCTGGCTGCTTGCAAGACCAGCGGAATGAGGTGGGTTTCCGGGTCGTGTCGCTCTCCCAAGGCGCCTTCGGGCTCGGCACCGGCGGCGTTGAAATAGCGCAGGCAAACCGATTTTAGGCCGTAGGCCGCATCGTAATCGGCCAGCAATTGCTCGATCATCCCCTTACTGCGGCCATAGGGATTGATGGGGCGCTGGGGATGATCTTCATTAATGCGAGCGGTTTGTGGCTCGCCGTAGGTTGCCGCCGTGGAGGAAAACACGAAGTTCAGCACGCCGTGCGCGCGCATCGCATCCAATAAATTCAAGGTGTTGGCCACATTGTTGCGGTAGTACTTGGCCGGATCGCGCACCGATTCCGCAACCAAACTGGCGGCAG
Source organism: Halothiobacillus neapolitanus (assembly GCA_020721485.1). Classification (GTDB taxonomy): domain Bacteria; phylum Pseudomonadota; class Gammaproteobacteria; order Halothiobacillales; family Halothiobacillaceae; genus Halothiobacillus; species Halothiobacillus neapolitanus_B. The sequence goes on from DYMR01000031.1 coordinate 657, forward strand.
CAAAATGCAACACGGCATCGAAGCGATGGCGTGTGAACAGGGCGGTCAAGGCCTCGGGGTCGGCCAAATCGCCAACCACCAATTCACCAAAGCGTGCCGCGTCGGCATGACCGGTGGACAGGTTGTCGAACACGGTGACTCGGTGGCCGGCATCCGCCAGCCATTTCACCATGTGCGAGCCGATGTAGCCCGCACCGCCAACAACCAGATAATTCATTAATCGTCGCGCACGCAGTCAATAAAGTATCGCTTACCGTGTTCGGTTTCCTCGGCCACCAACCCGTGCACATCGGTTTCGAATCCGGGCAGGTGTTTATTAAACTCACGAACGAATTTAAGGTAATCCACAATCGTTTTATTAAACCGCTCGCCGGGAATCAATAATGGAATACCGGGCGGGTAGGGCGTGACCAGCGATGCCGTAATTCGGCCTTCGAGTTCGTCAATTGGGACGCGGTCGATTTGTTTGCGCGCCATTTTCGCCCAGGCATCGGCCGGACGCATGGCGGGTTCCATGCTGGATAAATACATTTCGGTGGTTAAACGCGCCACATCGTTTTGTTTGTACAGATTATGTAATTGCTGACACAAATCCCGCAGACCAATCCGCTCATAACGGGGATGTTTGGCAACAAATACCGGCAAAATCCGCCACAACGGTTGGTTTTTGGTGTATTCGTCTTTGAATTGCTGCAAGGCAGTGAGCAATGTATTCCAGCGGCCTTTGGTAATGCCGATAGTGAACATAATAAAGAAACTGTATAAACCAGTTTTTTCAACCACGACGCCATGTTCCGCCAGATATTTGGTGACCACCGCCGCTGGAATACCGGTTTCGTGGAAATCGCCATTCAAATCCAGGCCGGGGGTAATCAGGGTGGCTTTGATCGGGTCGAGCATGTTGAACCCGTCGGTCATATGCTCGAAGCCGTGCCATTCATCTTTGGCGCAGATCATCCAGTCATCGCGGGTGCCGATGCCTTCGTCGGCCAAGGTGTCCGGCCCCCAGACCTTGAACCACCAATCATCACCGTATTCGGCATCGACTTTGCGCATGGCGCGGCGGAAATCCAACGCTTCCAAAATGGATTCTTCGACCAACGCGGTGCCACCGGGTGGCTCCATCATCGCGGCGGCGACATCGCAGGAGGCAATAATCGCGTATTGCGGCGAGGTGGAGGAGTGCATTAAATACGCTTCGTTGAATACATCGCGGTCAAACCGAGATTCCGCGCAATCTTGCACCAGCACTTGCGAGGCTTGCGACAGGCCGGCCAGTAGTTTGTGGGTGGATTGCGTGGAATAAATTACCGATTTTTCACAGCGCGGACGATCGGCGCCAATGGCGTGGTAATCGCCATAAAAATCGTGGAAGGCGGCGTGTGGCAGCCAAGCTTCGTCGAAATGCAGGTTTTCGACTTGCCCATCCAGTTCGCTTTTGATTTCCTCGACATTGTAGATAATGCCGTCGTAGGTGGATTGCGTGATGGTAAGGATTTTCGGGGTTTTGTCTTCGGCATATTGCGCAAAGGGATGCGCGGCGATTTTTGCCCGAATGGTTTCGATAGAAAATTCACTTTTCGGAATCGGGCCAATAATGCCGTAATGGTTGCGGGTCGGCATTAAAAATACGGGAACGGCACCGGTAAGAATAATCGAATGCAAAATGGATTTATGGCAGTTTCGATCCACTACGACAATATCGCCCGGTGCGACATTGGAGTTCCAGACCATGCGGTTGCTGGTGGAGGTGCCATTGGTCACAAAAAATAAGTGATCGGCATTGAAAATCCGCGCGGCATTGCGTTCGGATGCCGCCACCGGGCCGGTGTGGTCGAGTAATTGGCCTAATTCATCCACGGCGTTGCACACATCCGCACGCAGCAGGTTTTCGCCAAAAAATTGGTGGAACATTTGCCCGACGGGGCTTTTGAGAAACGCGACACCGCCGGAGTGACCGGGGCAGTGCCAAGAATAGGAGCCATCCGCCGCGTAGCCGGTGAGGGCGTGGAAAAACGGCGGTGCCAGCGAATTGAGGTAGGCGCGGGCTTCACGAATGACATGCCGGGCGACGAATTCGGGGGTGTCTTCGAACATGTGAATAAAGCCGTGCAGCTCTTTCAGCACTTCGTTCGGTAAATGGCGGCTGGTACGGGTTTCGCCGTACAAGAAAATCGGAATATCGGCATTGCGGAAGCGAATTTCGCGAATGAATTTACGCAGTTGCGCAATGACCGGCAGCTCGGCGGAACCATCCCCGTGGATGGCGCTGAATTCTTCATCATCGATGGAAACAATGAAGGCCGACACGCGGCTTTGTTGCTGGGCGAATGAGGCCAGATCGACATAGCTGGTGACGCCCAGCACCTCCTCGCCTTCGGCGCGGATGGCGTCGGCGAGGGCGCGAACCCCGAGGCCGGATGCGTTTTCGGAGCGGTAATCTTCGTCGATGATGACGATCGGAAAGCGAAACAGCATGGGGTAATCCTGTGTCGAGGCGAACGGGGATATAGGGCAGCGCTGCATTCTAGCGTATGCGGGCGCGGCTTCTATGTACTTTGGATGACGATGGCGACGCGCACGCCTGCGGGCGGCGCAGTATTCGATTCAATCGGCTTGCTGTGCGATGCGCTGAATTTTTTGCATCATTCCCGCGAGGCCGGTGGCGCGGTTGGCGGAGAGGTGGTTTTTGAGGTCGAGCGTGTCGAGAAAATCCGCCGGTGTACTTAGGATTTCAGTAGCGGTTTGGCCGTTGTACACGCGAAACAGCAGGGCTATGAGGCCTTTGACGATGGCGGCGTCGCTGGTGCCTTCGAGGTGGATTTGGCCGTTCTGCCACGCGGCATCGAACCAGACTTGCGATTGGCAGCCGTGGAATTTGTGTGCGTCGTTCTGTTTTTCAGCGGGGAAGGCGGGAAGCTGTTTGCCGAGGTCGATGAGGTATTGGTATCGCTCGGTCCAGTCGCCAAAAAACGCGAATTCGTCGGCCAGTTCTTGAATGCGTTGCGCGGGATCAGCCATGGTGCGCGCTCGTTTCGGTGACGCTGAAACTTTCGCCGCAGCCGCAGCTATCGACCACATTGGGGTTGTGGAAGGTGAGCAGGCGCGAGAGGCCGTTGACGACATAATCGAGCGTGCTGCCTTTGAGGAAGGCGAGGCTGGTTTGATCGCAGAGGACGGCGACGCCGTCTTGTTCGAATAGTAGGTCGTCTTCGGTGATTTCATTCGCAAAATCCATGACATAGGCGTAGCCGGTGCAGCCGGATTTTTTTACTCCGACCCGCAGGCCGAGGGCGCTGGGTTCGTTGGCGAGCGTGGTGCGCAGGTGCGCCACGGCGGCGTCCGTCAGGCGCAAGCCGTGTTCGGGCGGCAAGGATGCGGCGCGGGCATGGGCTTGAGCGTGGGCTTGAGCGTGGGCGGCGGGCTGGGTGTTCATCGAAAGCCTCGGTTCTGGTGGGGTCAGCGCGGGGCGGGGGCGACGAAAATTTTGTCGTCGTGCAGGGCAATATCGTAGCAGGCGATGGGTTCGTAGGCCGGGGCGCTCAGGGCTTCGCCGCTGCGCAGGCAGAATTGCGCGCCGTGGTAGGGGCAGATCAGGAGGTCGCCGTCGAGTAAGCCTTCGCTCAGCGGCAAGGCTTGGTGGCTGCACTGGTCGGCCACGGCGAGAATCACGCCGTCGGCATTGACGACGAGGATGTCTTCATCCGCGCCGGGCACCACGATGCGTTCGCCGGGGGCGAGTTCGCGTTGTGCGCACACGAAAAGCCAGGTGTTGGGATTGAATGCGGTCATCAAAACATCCCCGTGGCGAGCCGGGCGGCCTCGGACATCATGTCGCGGTGCCAAGGCGGGTCGAAAACCAGTTCGACCGCTGCCTCTTCGACGGTGGGAATTTCCATGATGCGCTGGTGGGCGTCCGAGGCGATCACGCCGCCCATGCCGCAGCCGGGGGCGGTGAGCGTCATATCGACATCGACGCGGCGGCCACTGATCGGCAGGGGGCTGACTTTGACTGTGTACACCAGCCCAAGATCGACAATGTTGATCGGAATTTCCGGATCGAACACGCCTTTGAGTTGTTCCCACACCATCTGCTCAATATCGGCATCGGTGGCGTTGTCCGGCAGTTCCGGTTTGGGGGGCGGTTCTTTGCCGAGGGCGTCGGCATCTTTACCTTCGAGTCGCAGCAAATGGCCGCGCGCTTTAATGGTGAAGCTGCCGCCCAGCGCCTGCATGATTTCCACGGGCGTGTCTTTGGAAGCCAGCACTTTCTGGCCGGATGGCACCATGATGGCGACACAATCGCGGGTTAATCGAACGCGTTCAATGGGTTCCATGACTGCCTCAACTGAGCATGCGGTGGGCGCGATGAACAGCGCGCAGCAGCGCTTCGACTTCATCGTGGGTGTTATAGAGAGCGAACGAGGCGCGCACGGTGCCTTGCGGCGCGCCGAGTTGTTCGAGCACCGGCATGGCGCAATGCTGGCCGGTGCGCACGGCGATGCCTTGGGCATCGAGCAGGGTGCCGATGTCGTGCGGGTGAGTACCGTCGATCACGAACGAAATCACCGGCGCTTTGTGCTCCGCTTGACCGATGAGGCGCAGGCCGGGCAGGGCGGCCAAGCCTTCCTGCGCTTGGGCGAGCAGGCTGCTTTCGTGCGCGGCGATGGCGCACCAGTCTTGTTGCCGATGCCAATCCAGCGCAGCTTTTAGACCGATGGCGCCTTCGATGTTGGGCGTGCCGGCTTCAAATTTGGCCGGCGGCGGCGCATAGCGCACCGCGTCGAAACGCACGGATTCGATCATGTCGCCACCGCCTTGATAGGGCGGGAGTTCGTCCAGCCAAGGACGGCGGGCGTAGAGCGCGCCGACCCCGCTTGGGGCGAAGACTTTATGGCCGGACAGGGCGTAAAAATCGCAGCCGATCGCCTGCACATCAACCGGCCCGTGCGGCAAACCCTGTGCGCCGTCGATCAGGGTCGGAATACCGAGGGTGCGGGCGAAGGCGCAAATTTCGGCCACCGGATTCAGCGTGCCGAGCGCGTTCGAGACATGGTTGACCGCGATCAGCCGGGTGTGCGGCGTCACCAGTTGGGGCAGCGCGCCGAGATCCAGGCTGCCATCGTCGTTGACCGGGATGACCGTGAGCACAATGCCCAGCCGTTCCCGCAACAGGTGCCAGGGCACGATATTGGCGTGGTGTTCCAACGCGGAAATGAGAATTTCATCCCCGGCCTTCAACCGCTGGCCGAAGCTGCTGGCCACCAAGTTGATGGCCTCGGTCACGCCGCGCACAAACACGATTTCTTCGGCTGCGGCGGCATTCAGCGCGCGTTGCACGCTGTGGCGGGCGGCCTCGTACTGTTCGGTCGCCCGGGCAGATAGGGCATGTACGCCGCGATGAATGTTGGCGTTGTCGTGCCGGTAAAAGTGAGTGACCGCTTCGATGACGCACAGCGGCTTTTGGGTGGTTGCGGCGTTGTCGAGATAGACCAACGGCTGCCCATTGACCGATTGGTCGAGCGCGGGAAACTCGGCACGCAGGGCGCGAAGGTTGAAGCGCTGGCTCACTGGGGTGTTTCCTGCGCAGGGACTTCTTGGCCGGCTACTTTCTGGACGGGTACTTCCTGGGCGGGTATTTCCTGGGACAGCGTTTGCGTGATGCGCTCGGCGAGCCATTCGGCCAATGCGGGCAGCGGCAACAAATCGAGAATTTCCTGCGCGAAGCCTTGAATCAGTAGAGCGCGGGCGCGGGCAGTAGGAATGCCCCGGCTGGTCAGGTAGTACAGCGCTTCCGGGTTCAGCCGGCCAATGGTGGCGCCGTGGCTGCATTTGACATCATCGGCATAAATTTCCAACTCGGGCTTGGTGTCGATTTCCGCCGTGGGCGAAAGCAGCAGGTTGCGGCTGTTCTGGTAGGCCTGAATTTTTTGCGCATCCTGCGCCACCAAAATCCGCCCTTTGAAAATGCCCCGCGCCGAATCATCGGCAATGATTTGATAGCGCTCATCGCTGGTGGTGTGCGCCGCGCCGTGGGTTAAGCGGGTGTGGGTGTCGAGCACTTGCTTGCCGCGCGGCATCATCAAGCCGAACAAATTGCAGTGCGCGCCGGTGTCGCGGATATCGACCTCGATCTCGCGACGCACCAGTTGTCCGCCGAATTGCAGGTTGATCGAGGTGAAGCGCGCATCGCGCGGCAGCCGCACGAATTGGCGGTCGGTCAATCGCCGTGCCGCGCCATCCAGCCCCAGGCCAATGTGGGTGAACGCACTGTTTTCGGCCTGCTCGATCACCATCACGCTGTTGCGCCAGAGCGCGGCGGTGTCGGCCGCCTGCGCGGTTTCAATGACTGTGGCGCGGCTGTGCGCACCCACGCGAACCAGCACGCGGGTGGCGGCGTAGGCGGCGGCTTCGTCTTGCCAGTCGATCAGGATGGGTGCGCTCAGTTCGGTGTGGGGCGCAATCTCGATCAGTAATCCGTCATCGGCATGCGCCGTGTTCAGCGCAAGCAAGGCATCGTTAGCGTTTGCGGCAACGGGGGCAAAGGCGGCCTGGCGTGCGTCGGGCGCAGCGTCGCTCAGCCGGCTGATGTGCAGGCCGGGCGGGCAGTGTTCGGGCAGTTCGCTGAGTTTGCCACCGATGAAGCGAATGAACAACGCGTCGGGCAATAGGGCCATCAAGGGACTGACGGCGGGCGCAGCGCTCGTGAGGGGCGCCGGCTGATTCAGCGCGCGCAGGTTCGTCCAGCGCCATTCTTCATCGCGCACACTGGGCAAGCCCCAGGCGTGGATTTGCTCACGGGCTACTTGTTGCAGCGCCGCTGGCGCGAGGGGCGCGGCGGGTGCGTGATCAGCCAGCCATTGTGGCAGGGCGGCACGGGTCGGGTTCATGATGCCGCGTCCAGAATGTCCTGATAACCCTCGGCTTCTAGTTGCAGCGCCAACGATTTATCCCCGGATTTGATGATGCGGCCTTGGTACAAAATGTGGACGAAATCCGGCTCGACATAGCTCAACAGGCGCTGGTAATGAGTCACGAGCACGATGCCTCGGTCGCTGCCGCGCAGGCGGTTGATGCCTTCCGACACAATCTTCAGCGCATCGATGTCCAAACCGGAATCGGTTTCGTCGAGTAGGGCGAGTTTGGGCTGTAGCAACAGCATCTGTAGGATTTCATTGCGTTTTTTCTCTCCGCCGGAAAACCCATCGTTGACCCCGCGATGCAAGAAGGCATCGTCCATCCCCATGGATTTGGTCAGCTCGCGCACCTGCTTCATGAAGGCGAAAGTATCCACCTCGCTCAATCCCTGCGCCGCGCGTTGCGCATTCAGCGCCTCTTTCAGTAGGTAAATATTTTTTACGCCGGGAATTTCCACGGGGTGCTGAAAGCCCAGCAGCAAGCCAGCGGTGGCGCGCTCTTCCGTGCTGCGTTCGAGCAAATCCTGCCCTTCGAAATGCACGCTGCCCTCGGTGACTTCATAGCCTTCGCGCCCACCTAACACTTGGCACAGCGTGCTTTTGCCCGAACCGTTCGGCCCCATGATGGCGTGGACTTCGCCCGCGTTGACGGTGAGATTAATGCCGCGAAGGATCGGCTTTTCGCCAATTTTTGCGTGCAGATTGTGAATGTCGAGTAATTTCATGAAAGTATCTTTTAATTATGTTGAAAACAGGCTCAGCCCACCGAGCCTTCCAGAGAAACCGCCAGCAATGCCTGCGCTTCGACCGCAAATTCCATCGGCAACTCGTTAAATACATCCTTGCAAAAACCATTCACAATCATATTGGTGGCATTTTCTTCACTGATGCCCCGCGATTGCAGATAAAAAATCTGGTCATCACTAATTTTGGAGGTGGTTGCCTCGTGCTCGATTTGTGCAGAAGGATTTTTAGCTTCGATATACGGAAAGGTATGCGCGCCATTGCGATCACCAATTAACAACGCATCGCACTGAGTGAAATTGCGCGCATCGTCCGCCGATTTGGCAATATGCACCAGCCCGCGATAACTGTTTTGCGAGCGTCCGGCAGAAATACTTTTGGAGACAATCGTACTGCGGGTGCGTTTGCCCAAATGAATCATCTTGGTGCCGGAATCAACCTGCTGATAATTATTACTCACCGCCACCGAATAAAATTCACCGACTGAATCATCCCCGCGCAGAATGCAGCTGGGGTATTTCCAAGTAATGGCTGAACCGGCTTCTACTTGCGTCCAGGTGATTTTGCTGCGTGCGCCTCGGGCATCTCCGCGCTTGGTCACAAAATTATAGATACCGCCTTTCCCTTCCTCGTCGCCGGGATACCAGTTCTGTACGGTGGAGTATTTAATGGTGGCGTCATCAAGGGTGATTAATTCCACCACGGCCGCATGCAGTTGATTTTCATCGCGCTGCGGGGCGGTGCAGCCTTCCAAGTAGCTCACATGCGCGCCTTCTTCCGCAATAATCAGGGTGCGTTCGAATTGGCCGGTATTTCGGGCATTAATTCGAAAATAAGTTGAAAGCTCCATCGGGCAGCGCACACCTTTGGGAATAAACACAAATGAGCCATCCGAAAATACGGCAGAATTTAAGGCGGCGTAATAGTTATCGCTGGCGGGAACCACGGTGCCGAGGTATTGCCGGATAATCTCTGGGTGGCTGTGTACCGCCTCAGAAAATGAACAAAAAATAACGCCGGCTTCGGCCAATTTTTCGCGGAAGGTAGTTGTCACCGACACACTATCGAACACCGCATCGACCGCCACGCCGGCCAGTGCGGCGCGTTCGTGCAGCGGGATGCCGAGTTTTGCGTAGGTTTCCAATAATTTCGGATCGACTTCATCCAAACTTTTCGGCGCATTTTCGCGTGATTTGGGCGCAGCAAAATACGACAACGCCTGATAATCGATTGGCGGATAATGCACATGCGCCCAAGTTGGCGGGGTCATGGTTAGCCAGTGTCGATAGGCTTTCAATCGCCATTCCAACAGGAATTCCGGCTCGTTTTTCTTGGCGGAAATCAGTCGAATGACGGCTTCATTCAGCCCCGGCGGGATAATCTCCTGCTCAATGTCGGTGGTAAAACCGTATTTATATTCCCGCTGCACCAAGTGTTCGATTTCTTGGCTGTCGCTGATCGTCGGGCTGGCGGTTCGGTCAGTCATGACAGGCTCCTGTGGGGCGAATGAGGGCAGGGGATGACATCGGGATGCGCCCGGAATTGCTGGGGAACCACACGGGGGATGCCTCGCAGGGCGCAAGCAATCGGGCGAGGGTGATTCCGGTGAGCATGGCGCGTAAATTTTGGTTGAGCAGCGCCCAATGGGGGCGGACGCTGCAATGATCTTCGCGGGTGCAGTCGTGATGGGTGCTGACGCACTCGGTCATGGCAATGGGGCCATCAATGGCTTCAATGATTTGCGCCAAGGAAAGTTCGGAGGGTGAAGCCGCCAACCGATAGCCGCCGCCACGGCCTTGTTGGGAAAGCAAAATTCCCGCTGAAGATAATAATTTTAGGAGCTTGCCGACCGTTGGCAGAGAAAGTGCCGTGGCGGCGGCCAAGGTTTTTGCATTGCCTTGCGACAGCGGTTGGCGCGCAAGTTCAAGCAAAATCACAATGGCATAATCACTCAGACGGCTGATTTTGAGCACGGCGGCGGGGCACCTTCAGTAGACTTGCTTAAATTGTACAAAATCAGTCTTATTTTTCAAGCCGGATGAGTCGCCAAGCAGGATCGGCTCCATTTGTTAAGATGCCTGCTCGCGTAGTCTTCACCGGAGAAAACCCCCGCAATGTCCTTGTTGAAAGTGCCGACGCCCGTTTTGTTGTTGCTGGAACACATGCTGAATCGGCAGATTCGACGGGATGCGTCGGTTGGTTCGCGTTGGCAAGCCTTGGCGGATCATCGCGTGCTTTTTTCTCTGCGGGATCCGAGTGTGTCCCTCGTGTTCTGCGTGACGCCGCAGGGCGTGCTGTTGTTGCGTGAACTGGAAGGCATTCCGTCGGCAACGATTCATGCCAGTTCGCTGGGTTTGCTGCGGGCGCGGCACGCCGCATCGTCGCTGGATGCGTTATTTGCCGGCGATGTTCAGATCGAAGGGGATCAGGCGATTGCGGAATCGCTGCTGCGCTTATTGGTCGGGTTGGATTTTGACTTTTTCGCGGTCCTGTCCGAGAAAGTCGGTGCGGCACCTGCCGGTTGGTTGGGGAACCGTTGGCGGCAGCGGCAGGTAGAGCGCGATATTTGGCGAGACACGCGCGCCTTAGAATTAAAAGATTTCTTGGTCTACGAACGGGCGGCGTTGCCGGCGGAATCGTCCTTGCTCGCCTGGGGGGATGCCGTCGATGGGGTGCGCGACCGCACGGATCGGTTGATCGCCCGGCTGACGCGTCTTGAGGCTCAGCCAGCCACGCCGGGGGCGTCATGAATTTTCGTGTGTTTTGGCGCTTGATCGTCATACAAACCGTGTTTTTTCGACATGGCCTCGATGAATTACTGCTGGCGTTGCCGTGGTTTCGCCCGGTGCGATTCATCAAATATTTTTCCCCGTGGTATTGGGTGCCCGCAAACCGGAATCGGCCGAAAGCGCAACGGCTGGTGGCGGCGTTTGAGGATTTGGGGCCGATTTTCGTCAAATTCGGCCAGATGCTTTCCACCCGAAATGACCTGCTGCCGCCCGCCTACGCGACCGCTCTGGCGCAATTGCAAGATCGGGTGCGTCCGTTTCCGGCGGCCTTGGCGCGTCAGCGCATCGAGCGGGCGATTGGCTGTTCGATTGATGTCGCTTTTGCCGAATTTTCCAGTGAGCCCATGGCCTCCGCGTCGATCGCGCAAGTGCATGCCGCCCGGCTGCATGATGGCAACGAGGTCGTTGTCAAAATCGTGCGCCCCGGCGTGGAACGGCGCATCCGACAAGATTTGGACATTCTGTACAGCATCGCGCGGCTGGCTGAGCGCTATTGGTCGGAAGGACCGCGCTTGCATCCCGTGGCCGTGGTGGCCGAGTTCGACAAAACCCTAATGGATGAGTTGGACCTCATGCGCGAAGCCGCGAATGGCGCGGAATTGCGCCGCCATTTCGAAGACTCGCCGCTGCTGTATGTGCCGAAAATCTATTGGGATTGGTGCCGCACCGAAGTGTTGGTGCAGGAGCGTATTTTCGGTGTGCCGATTGCGCAAACTGACGCGCTCAAAGCGGCTGGCGTGGACATGAAAGTGCTGGCCGAACGCGGGGTGGAGGTATTTTTCACCCAAGTGTTCGACAACAACTTTTTCCATGCGGACATGCATCCGGGCAACATTTTTGTGGATGTTACCCGTCCGGCACAGCCGAAATACATGGCGATTGATTTCGGAATCGTTGGCAGCCTGATGCCGGAAGATCAGCGCTATATCGCAGAAAATTTCCACGCATTTTTTAATCGGGACTACCGCCGGGTGGCGGAATTGCATGTGGAGTCCGGCTGGGTGCCTTCGACCACGCGGGTCGAGGAATTCGAGTCCGCCATTCGTACCGTATGCGAGCCGATTTTCCAAAAACCGCTGAAAGAAATCTCCTTCGGGCATTTCTTGTTCCGACTGTTCCAAGTGGCGCGCCGGTTCGATATGGAGGTTCAGCCGCAATTGACCTTGCTGCAAAAAACCTTACTGGCCATCGAAGGGCTGGGGCGGCAGCTCTACCCGGACCTGGATTTATGGGAAACGGCCAAGCCGTTTATCGAGCGCTGGATGCGTCGTCGCATGGGGCCGAAGGGATTATTGCGGCGCTTGAAAAACGAATTTCCGTTTTGGATGGAGCATTTGGCCGAGATGCCGCGCCTGCACATTCAAACGCTCAAAAATCAACACCACCACGATGCGCGGTTGGTGGAACAAACCCGCGAACTGGCGGCCTTCCGCGAGGCGCTGATGAAGAGCCAGCGACGCAGCCGATTGTCGTTGCTGGGTGGCGCAGTGTTGCTGGCCTTTGCGGGTCTAAATTGGGACTGGCTTACCCACGCACCGACCTTGGCGAGCCTGCCGCTATCGGGTTGGGTGCTACTGATTTTGGGCGTTGGGCTGATGGCGCAGGCTTGGCGACGATAGTGGGAAGAGAGCCGGAAAATGGCAGCAATCCGACCCATGAAAAAAACCGCCAAACGGCGGTTTTTTACGCTGCGTTCACTCGGGCGATTAGCCGAAGGTGATGACGCTCAGGAAGGACAGCCATGAAAAAACGATCAGGCCGATGATGAAAGACAGCGGAAAGTTCTCGAAACTGAAAATAGATTTCATCACACACGCTCCTAGATAAATTTCACTGATTCAAATTTCGTTGTTTATTTTACGCGCGCACGCATAGTCATGCAAGTTGTCCGGTTTTTCGTTTGAGCGGGGAATACCAGCGGACCGGTTGATGCTTCGTTCGGCAATGTCGATAGGTCATCACCAGCGGGACTGCCCCCAGCGTTCTGGATGCGCCCAGTGGCGCGGATTCAACCAGTCCGGCACAGGTTTGTATTCCGCAATGTGAAAAAACATGCCCCAGTTTGCCTCTTGCTGAATCAACGAAAAACCCAAGGCGCGTAGAGGTTCCACCCATGCGACCTCGGTCGGTGGCGTGGGCGAATCCGGCCAAACGAACATCATCCCCGAGAAAGTATTTTTCAGCCGGGCGAGAGCCAACCAATCTGCTTCGGGCGGCATGCCCTGCGCGGCGAGCGGAATCATCAGCGTCGTCCAGTGCGATTCGATTGGAGATTCTGACTCGACCGGCGTATCGGGCGAAAAATGAACCCAGCCCACGGATTCGCTCGCATCGAGTGGCGCGGCGGATCCACCGGGCGTGGACAAACGAAGTGCTGCCAACGGATGAATGGCGGAGATTTCGTCGGGCGTGGCGCTTCTTATTGACAACATGACGGATCGCTCGCATAATACGCGCCACTTGAAAGCCCAGGTGGCGGAATTGGTAGACGCACTAGTTTCAGGTATTAGCGGGTAAAACCGTGGAGGTTCGAGTCCTCTCCTGGGCACCA
>DYMR01000032.1:0-10204 GCA_020721485.1 Halothiobacillus neapolitanus
CTGCCGATGCGTTGGCCGATGCGTTGACCGAGGATGTCTTCACGCAAGCGTTGGCATCGTTCGAGCCGTCGTCCGAACCCGATCTGCCCGAACCGGGCGAAGCGCTGCGCGGTGCCGCACGGCACCGGACGGATCGAATGGCAGAGCGTTCGGCGCATTCTTCAGCCGATGCGGCGGCGTTGAGCGCGCTGTCGGCAGAAGTCACGGAATTGCGCGAATTGTTTGAGCGGCAACTCAGCGTGCTCGAATGGCATCGGTACAGCAACGCCCATCCCGCAGAGTTGGAAACCAGCGAGCGCCTGCACGCCTTGGGCATTCCGACGGCGTTCGCCAAAATTCTGGCGCAACACGCCTCGGGGCAAACGCCGGGCATCGCCCTGGCGGCCGCCCTGCGCCAACTCGGCAAAAAGCTCAAACTGCCGACGGCTTCCGTCTTTCAACACGGCGGAATTTTCGCGTTTATCGGCCCAGCCGGCGTCGGAAAAACCACCACGCTGGCCAAAATTGCCGCGCAAACGGTGTTGGAACGCGGGCGGGATTCGGTGGCGCTCATCACCACCGATCGCTTTCGGATCGGGGCGCAAGAGCAACTACGCAACTACGCCCGGATATTGAATATCCCGCTGCATGTAGCGCGCGATGAAGCCCATTTGGCGCAACTGCTGCCCGCCGTGGCGCAAAAGCATTTGGTGCTGATCGACACGGCGGGTATGTCTGCGCGGGATATGGCGATGATGAACCAGTTATCCGAATTGCCGGCGCTGGATCATCGGCTGCGGTTGTTGCTGGTGTTGTCCGCCCAAACCCAATACAACGCCATGTCGGATGCCTTGGTTCATTTTCAGCGTTTGCCGCTTGCCGGTATGATTTTGACTAAGCTGGATGAAACCCTGTTGCTCGGTAGCGCATTGGCTATTCTGGCGCGCTCAGGTTTACCATTGGTGTGCACGGGCGTGGGGCAGCGGGTTCCTGAAGATTTGAACTTCCCCACGGCAGATGATCTGATTGCTCAGGCCGTGAGTTTGGGGCGTGCGGCGGCTCAAACTGAGGCCGGGGCAGAATTTTCGGCGTTGTTTAGCGCCTGATGTGTTGCGTGTCGGTGCCCGAAGGGGCGCTGGCGAATAAAGATAATGAACGACAAGGATCTTCCGATGCCTATGCCCGCCAACCATCCAGTTCGAGTGATCGCCGTCACCAGTGGCAAGGGCGGGGTGGGTAAAACCAACCTCTCCGTGAATTTGTCCGTGGCGCTGGCGCGGCGCGGCGAGCGCGTCCTGTTGATGGATGCGGATTTAGGCTTGGGCAATGTCGATGTGTTGCTCGGGCTGAAATCCGATAAAAACCTGAGTCATGTGCTCGCCAACCAAGCCACGCTCGATGACATTCTGCTCGAAGGGCCGGAAGGCGTGGGCATTCTGCCCGCTTCCAGCGGCGTCAAACACATGGCGGAATTGTCGGCGGCGGAAAATACCGGGTTAATTCAGGCATTTAGTGGGCTGAAACGGCCTCTCGACACCCTCATTATCGACACGGCGGCAGGCATTGCCGATTCCGTGGTGCGGTTTTCGCAGGCCAGTAACGCGGTGATTGTGGTGGTGTGCGATGAGCCCGCGTCGATCACGGATGCCTACGCAATGATTAAGGTGTTGTCGCGCGAGCACGGCGTCAGCCGGTTTTTTGTCGTGGCAAACATGGTGCGCGATGCCGGTGAAGGTCGGCGGTTGTTCGATAAACTCAACGCGGCGGCGGCGCGATTTCTGGATGTCACCCTGGTGCATTTGGGATCGGTGCCGTTCGATGAATATCTGCGCCGTGCCATCCAACGGCAAAAGCCGGTGTTGCAGGCCTTTGGCGGCGCCCGCGCCTCGCGCGCGTTCGGCGAAATTGCCGACCAAGTCATGCGTTGGCCGAAACCCAGCGGTGCGGAAGGTCATCTGCAATTTTTTGTTGAGCGCCTCGTGCAGGCGACGAGCGATTTGGAAGCGTTTTGATGAACGCCCGTTCGATGTACAGCCATGTGCAACGCGGCAGCGCAGAATCCGTGGTGTCCGAACACGCGGATTTGGTCAAGCGGATCGCCTTCCACCTGCTGAATCGCCTGCCGGATCATATTCAGGCCGAAGACCTCATCCAAGCCGGCATGATCGGCCTGTTGGAAGCGGTGCGCGCGTTTGATCCCACCCAAGGCGCCTCGTTTGAAACCTACGCCGGCATTCGCATTCGTGGCGCCATGCTCGATGAAGTGCGCCGCAATGACTGGGCGCCGCGCTCGGTGCATCGTCGGCACCGTGAAATTTCGCAGGCCGTTCATGAGATCGAAACCCGCACCGGCCGCGAAGCCAAAGATGCCGAAGTCTGCCAATTGCTCGGCATTGGCTTGGATGAATACTTCGACGCGCTCAACGATGCCGTGCAGGTGCGGCTCACGCCGCTCGATCACAGCGGCGAAGACCATGATGAAACCTTGGATATTCCCGACCACGGCGAACAGCCGGATCAAACCTTGGCGAGCGATCGTTTTCAAGCGGATTTGGCGGAAAAAATTGCCGCCTTGCCCGAGCGCGAACGGCTGGTGATGTCGCTGTACTATGTCGATGAACTCAACCAAAAAGAAATTGGTGCCGTGCTGGGCGTTTCCGAATCGCGGGTATGCCAAATTCACAACAAGGCCGTCCTGCGGTTGAAAGAGGCTTTATGCGATTGGCATTAGCCCATGAAGGGCGGGGTGGGGCGGTGACGCCCCGCATGGACGCCCCACATGGGTTGACATGAAACCCAATCAATATCACCAGCGGGTGAATGGCCGAGCGCCACGCACCAAAAATTAAACAATTGGCGCGCCTGGCCGATAAACCGCATCATGGCGCAATTTTGAGCAGCTACGAGGCCAACCCATCATGGATCGCAACATGAAAATTTTGGTGGTGGATGACTTTTCCACCATGCGGCGAATCATTAAAAACCTATTGAAAGAACTAGGTTTTTCCAATATTGATGAAGCCGATGATGGCGTCACCGCGCTGCCCATGCTCCAACAGGGGCAGTACGATTTCCTCGTGACCGATTGGAACATGCCCGGCATGACCGGCATCGACCTCTTGAAAGCGGTGCGCACGGATCCCGCACTGGCGCAATTACCGGTGCTGATGGTCACGGCGGAAGCCAAACGCGAACAAATCATCATGGCGGCACAAGCCGGGGTGAATGGCTACATCGTCAAACCCTTCAACGGCCCCACGCTGAAAGAAAAGATCGAAAAAATCTTCGAACGCGTGCAGAGCTAAGGCATCGGCCGCACGCGGCATGCGCGTTGATTAAGGGAAGGGCTGGGGCAAGATTGGCTAGGGTTGGGGTTGGGGTTGGGGTAACGAATGGAACAAAACACGCAAAATGGCCGAATTGCCGCTGCGCAAGCCTTATTGGATGCGGCGCGCGCCGGGGATGAAGATGCCTACGCCACGGCTTTGCTGGGGCTTAATCAAGACACGCCGCTGTTCGATGAAGTGGGGCGAATGACCCGCGAAGTTCACGAAGCGCTGATGGCTTTTGCCGAAGACGACCGCCTCAATCACCTGATGCAAGACGACATGCCCGACGCGCGCGAGCGGCTGCGCTATGTCATCACCCTGACGGATCAAGCCGCCAACCGCACCTTGGCCATTGTGGAAGAAGCCATGCCCGTCGCGGAGCGCTTGATGGATCGCTCCGAGCGTCTGCGTCAAGAGCTCACGCAGATTGCTGCCAAGGAGCCTGAAAATCCTCGGCTGGTCACGGTGGTGCACACCCTCAATAGCTATTTGGATTCGGTGCTGAACAGTGGCGACACACTCAAAAGGCACATGACCGAAATCATGATGGCGCAGGAGTTTCAAGACCTTTCCGGCCAATTGCTGCTGCGGGTCATCACCCTGCTGGAGCAACTGGAAACCAAGATGGTGGGCTTGTTGAAAGTGACCGGCGCCCGCAGTGCATCCCAAAGCTCAACTCCGGGCGCATCTTCTAGCGCATCCGGCATGCATTCGGCAGACGAACTGCGGGCGGGGATTGGCCCTGCGGTGCCGCAGACTGCGGCGAAGGATGTCGTGAAAAATCAAGATGATGTAGACGATTTGTTGGCCAGTTTAGGCTTTTAGCCGGTTTCGTCAGGCAAGAATTCGATCGAATATCCGCCGCAGCAACGGCGTTGAGGAGAGCACACCATGGCGTTTGAACCGGACAATGAACTGTTGCAAGACTTCCTGATCGAGGCGGGTGAACTGCTCGACGCGCTCGATAATCAGTTGGTGGATTTGGAGCAGGCGCCCAAAGATAAAGATTTGTTGAACGCGATTTTTCGCGCGTTTCACACCATCAAGGGCGGCGCTGGTTTTCTGGAAGTGACGCCGCTGGTGGAGGTCTGTCACCGCGCGGAAGATATTTTCAACCTGTTGCGCAACGGTGAATTATCGGTCACGCCCGGCATTATGGATGTGATGCTGCGGGTGTTGGACGCCCTGAACGGTATGTTCGCCAGCCTACGGGGCGGGGTGCTGCCTGCCGGCGTCGGCTCGGCGTTTTTGCATGAAATTGAACAATTGGCGCACGCCGATTCACCCGCAGCCGCCAGCGTGGCCGTTGCGTCACCCCCGCCCGCGATGCCATCGTCCCCTCCGCTCGCCGCTGTGGCGCCGCCCGTCGCGGCATCGGCGGTTGATTTGGCGTTTGATGATTTGATGCGCGATTTGCAAGCGGGCGAAGCCAAAGATCCGGATGTGCTGGCGGCGAGCACGGCGCCTTCGTCCGATTTGATTACCGATGAAGAGTTTGAAGCCCTGCTCGATCAGTTACACGGCAAAGGGCAATTTCATCTGCCGGAGGCCGCCGCCGCGCCTGCCGCCAAGGTCAACTCGGATGAAATCACCGATGAGGAGTTCGAGCGCGTGCTCGATTCTCTGTACGGCAAAGGGCAGGGGCCGACCACGGCCAGCACCGTGCCGCCGCCGGTTGCATCGCCAGCGCCACCATCGGCTCCACCATCAGTAATACCCGCCGCAAAACCGGCCGCCGAGGCCGTCAAGTCTGAAGCGAAGCCTGAAGTGAAAACGGAAGCGAAAGCCGAAACCAAGCCCGAAACCAAGGCGGATGGGAAGGCCGATGCGAAGGGCGACACCACCGTGCGGGTGGATACTGAACGGCTCGATTTCATCATGAACCTGGTGGGCGAACTGGTTCTTGTGCGTAACCGCATGAATACCTTGAAATTAAACTTCGAAAACGAAGAAATTAGCCAAGTCATTGCCACCTTGGATATGGTGACTTCCGATTTGCAGGGCGCGGTCATGAAAACCCGCATGCAACCGGTGAAAAAGGTGTTTGGCCGCTTTCCGCGCGTGGTGCGCGACACCGCCCGCATGTTGGGTAAAGAAGTCGAACTGGTGCTGATCGGCGAAGAAACCGATCTGGACAAAAATTTGGTCGATGCGCTGGCCGATCCGCTGATCCACTTGGTGCGCAACTCGGTCGATCACGGTGTCGAAATGCCGGATGTGCGGCAGGCGGCGGGCAAGCCGACGCAAGGCACGGTCACGCTGTCGGCAGCGCAGGAAGGCGACCACATTCGTTTGTCGATCAGCGACGACGGCGCGGGCATGAACGCCGAATTGCTGCGCCGCAAATCGGTTGAAAAGGGCTTGCTCACGCAAGAGGCGGCGGATCGGCTCTCGCCGCAAGAATGCTTCGAACTGATCTTGTTGCCCGGATTTTCGACCAAAGACCAAATTTCGGATATTTCCGGCCGTGGCGTGGGAATGGATGTGGTGAAAACCGCCATCACCCGACTGTCCGGCACCATCACGATTGATTCTGAAGTGGGCGTCGGCACCACCATCAGCATCAAAGTGCCGTTGACTTTGGCGATTCTGCCGACGCTGATGGTCGTAGTCAGCAAGCGCAAATACGCGATTCCATTAGGGATTGTTTCGGAAATTTTCGAAATGGCCGATAAAGAGGTCAACATCGTTGATGGGCAAGCCACCATCATCGTGCGTGACCGCGCCTTGCCGCTGTATCGCTCGAACCAATGGCTGGCGTTGCCCGGCGAAGTGATTCCGACCCGAGCGCCCACCGACTTGGTGGTGATGGTGCAAGTCGGCGCGCAACTGATTGCTTTAGTGGTGGATTCGGTCATCGGGCAAGAAGAAGTCGTGATCAAGCCCTTAGGCGAATTGCTGCACAATGTTGGGGGGTTTGCCGGTGCCACGATTACCGGCGATGGCCATATCGCGTTGATTCTCGATTTGCCGGGGCTGATGCGCCGCAACCTGCAACAACGCAACCGCCCCAAACTCAAAGTGGTGGCGTAAGCGCCCAAGGCCGAGGAATTCATGACTGTGAAGGTGCTGATTGTCGATGATTCGCTGTTCTTCCGACGGGCGCTCAGGGAGCTGATCGCCACGGATGACCGTTTGTCGGTAGTCGGCGAAGCGGGCAATGGCCGCGAGGCCATTTTGAAAGCCTGCCAATTAAAGCCGGATGTCATCACCATGGATGTCGAAATGCCGATTATGGACGGCATTTCTGCGGTGCGCGAAATCATGGGGCGCTGCCCGGCACCGATCCTGATGTTGTCCTCGCTGACGCGCGCCGGCGCCGTGGCCACCTTGGAAGCGCTGGATGCGGGGGCGGTGGATTTTTTCCCGAAAAGCCCCAGCGAATCGAAGACGGGCGAGGCCAAAGACAACCTGGGCGAATCCTCCGCCCGCTTGCTGACCACGCGGCTGCGGATGCTGGCCATGCGTCGCCAGCGCCAAGCCATGGCCGCCGCAGAACCGGTTCGCGCCAGCGTTTCTTCGATGACCAGCGCGCCAAAAACCGAATTTTTAACCCGCCGAGGACTGGTGCTGATCGGTTCGTCCACCGGCGGCCCGGCGGCCTTGCAAACCCTGTTGCAAGGCATGCCCGCCAGTTTCCCGCTGCCCATCGTGATTGCGCAGCACATGCCCGCCAGCTTTACCGGCCCATTCGCCAACCGGCTGAACGAGAGCATGCCGATGCAGGTGGTCGAAGCGGTGCAAGGCATGCCGCTGCAAGCGGGCACCGCCTACATCATTCCCGGAGGCAAACACGGCGAAATTGTCGGCCGGCCGGGCGCGTATGTCTTTGCCGAACGCCAACCGGTGGCGGGCGAGAATTTCCGCCCGAGCGTCAATATCTTGTTGCAATCGGCGGCGGCGGTAGCAGGCGCGGATTGTTTGGGGCTGATTTTGACCGGCATGGGTGACGATGGCACGGAAGGTGCTCGCGCACTACGAGCGGTCGGCGGTGCCGTGTGGGCGCAAGATCAAGCCAGTAGCGTGATTTATGGCATGCCCGCAGCGGTGGCAAAAGCCGGTTTAGCGCAGGCGATTTTGCCGCTGGCCGAAATCAGTGGCGTGTTGGCGAGGTGCGTGCGATGAATATCTGGGCAATAGCCAATCAAAAAGGCGGCGTGGGCAAAACCACGACCTCGGTGTCGCTGGCGGGGCTGCTGGCTCAGCGCGGCGCGCGCGTGCTGTTGATCGACCTCGATCCGCACGGCTCGCTCACCGCCTATTTCGGCATGGAACCGGAAGCGCCGGGTGCGAGCGTGTATTCGCTGTTCCAAGCGGCGGCGGAGGGGCGGGTGTTGAATCCGCTGCGGGTCATTCACCCGACTGCGTTCGAGCAAATCAGCCTGATGCCCGCAGCGACCGCCTTGGCCACGCTGGATCGGCAATTGGGGCGGCAAGATGGCATGGGGCTGGTGCTGCACCGGGCGCTGGCGACGCTGGATGACCAGTTCGATGCCGTCATCATTGATTGCCCGCCCATTTTGGGTGTGACCTTGGTCAACGCCTTGGCGGCGGCGGATTTCCTGCTGATGCCGGTTCAAACCGAATTCCTGGCACTCAAGGGCTTGGAGCGCATGCTCAAAACCTTGACCATGGTGCAGCGTTCGCGCAAAACCCGCTTGGATTATTTGATTGTGCCGACGCTGTTCGATCAGCGCACCCGTGCCTCGCGCGATGCCCTACAAGTCCTGCGCGATCAGTATTTCGATCAGGTTTGGGCCGAAGTCATCCCGATTGACACACTGTTCCGCGAGGCGAGCCGCATGGGGAAACCGATTTCTTGGCTCGCGCCGGACAGCCGAGGCAGCCACGCATACGCCGCTTTATTGAATCGTTTGCCGGGGTTGCTGCCCCGCCATAAGCCGGGGCTTGTCGTGCCAACGGTGCGCGCCGCGCAGGGGGTGTCATGAACGCCGTGACTTCACCCCATGCCCCATTTTTGGCTCCCTTGGCCGCACAAGACGAGGCCATCGATCACTATCTGGCGGGATTGTTGGCCGAAGCGGATGAACCGTTATCCGCGCCGACACCGAGCCGAGCGCCCATCCCGTTTGTGCGGGCAGAACTGTTCGCAGCGGAACCGCCGCTGGATGAGGCGGATTGGGTCGATGAATCCGCGCCGGCCTTGGCAGAGTGCGCCCCGATGGATTATGCCGTTGCGGCCAGCGCTTGGTCCGATCCCTTGGCCTTGGATCCCTTGGCCTTGGATCCCTTGGCCTTGGATCCCTTGGCCTTAGAGATGCCTGAACCATCGCCCGCAACGCCATCTTTGGACTTGCCATCGCCCGCGCAGCAACCGGAGTTGCAGGCGGCAGAACCGCTGCTGATTCCTCCTGAGTTATTTCAAGAGCCAGCTCCTGCCGATAGGGTCGCTTTTGCCGAATTTCCGCCCGAAGTGTCGCCCAAAACTCAACCAGACATTCAGGCTGACATTCAGCCTGATATTCAGCCTGATATTCATCCGAGAATTGAGGCCGACACGCACACAGAGCCAGCCTCATCAGTCCCGCCCGCTTGGCAGTTTTTCCAAATGGGCGCGCTTACCGTGGCGTTGCCGAGTACGGAAATTCAGGCCGTATTGACGGCGCCCAGTCTCAAGCCGGTACAGGGGGCGCCCGCCGCTTTCGCCGGCGCGGTGCAGCATCAAGCGCGTTGGCTGCCCGTGGTTTCGTTGGCCGGCTTTTTACCGCAGCCCACGGGAATGCCGGTGGTGGCCTTGCTTGGTGCGCAAGGATTGTGGGGGGTGGCACTGGGTGCGGCGACGGACGCGCCGGAAACAGCTGTTTGGGATGCCGTGCACTGGCGATCTGAAGCGGATACCGCGACCGATCGCCCGTGGCTTCTGGGCATTCAACCGGCGGCTCGACTGGTGGTGCTCAACGCGCCCGCTTTGCGTCGCTTGCTGGATCACAATTAATAAAATCAGGGGATTAGCGCGATGAGTCAAAGCCAATACATGATTAGTGACACCGAACACCTCGATGAAATGGGGATGGAACAAGGGCCGGTGGTCATCACCCGCTGGGTGTCCTTTACCGTCGCGGAAGAAATTTACGCGCTGAATGTGCTGGATGTGCAGGAAGTGCTGCGGGCGGCGGAAATCACCCCGATTCCTGGGGCGCATCCGGCGATTCGCGGCATCATCAACCTGCGCGGCAATGTGGTGACGATTTTGGATGCACGCACCATTTTCACCCTGCCGGAAAAAACTTTCGATGAAGAAAGCCGCATCATGGTGGTGGAACTGCGCTCAGGCGAGGTGGCCGGGATTGTGGTGGACAGCGTGGCGGAAGTCATCGCACTGGATGAAGACACCGTAAATACCGCGCGGCGCGGCAGCAGCGACGAAAATGCCAGCCACATTTTGGGGGTGGTGCCGCAAGTCAACGAGTCGGGCGCAGAAAAATTGATTATTCTGATCGACCTGAAAGGTTTATCGGATTTGGCTGAAAAATAATGGTTGATTACGGCTTGTATGCAGCGGTGGCTGCGGTGTTTCTCGCGCTGGTTGCCTTCATTCTGGCGATTGCCGCACGCAAAACGGCGCAAACCCACGCCAACAGCGCGCGCTGGGTGCAGGCGCAGATGGAGCGGATCGAGCAGGAGCAAAGCTCGATTGAGTCCGCTTTGGCGGGTTTGGGGCGGCACATGGATCATGGAGATCAACGCCTGCGCGAACTCGTTCAGCGGGTGGATGCCCTGAATGCCCGCTTGGAGAGTGTGGCGACGACTGACGCTAATGCGGGCGCGGGCGGCTTCGATCATGCGCTGCGACTGACGGCGCAGGGGCGGGTAAGTCTCGATGAATTGGTTCAGGATTTTGGTTTAACGGAAAGCGAAGCGCAGTTGCTTTTGCG
>DYMR01000032.1:10304-13589 GCA_020721485.1 Halothiobacillus neapolitanus
CTCCCCCTTGAGGGGGGAGGGCTGGGGTGGGGGTGAAATTCAATCGTCGAATGCTCTATCCATTTGCTCGCAAAGTGAAAATCAACTCAACGCGTTCTTTGATGAACGCCCTGACAAAATTCTTGGCGAAATTCTCGGCGAGTTTGCTCAAAAATTCACCTGAGAATTCACCGGCGAATTTGCTTGCGAATCTTTCTGGCCAGACGCCGAGCCTGCCCCGCGATGAGCTTTTGTCGTTGCTGGCTGGTTTGCGCGGCATAGCGCCAACGGCTGAATTGCTGTGACAGCGCATTCAATTCTTCGGCCAAATTCGGCGGTAGTGCAGAGCTGATTCGCTGGCTGTGGTGTTTCCAGCTTTCCCCGGTTTCGCGCGATAAACCCGCCCGATCCAGCGCGATGGCCATCGGTTGCCATGCTCGGTCGATCGCATCTGTGCCGCGCTGAAGGCTCAACGCTTGCCACCAGCGCATCATGCCCCACCACAAGCCGGCGCTGAGAAAGAGGGCGAGCACGGCTTGCTGCCAGCGAGTCAGGCCATCCAAGCCCAGATGTCGTAACAAATCGAGTTGCGTATCGCCGCTGTATGCCAATACATATTGGTTCCAGCCGTTTTGCACTTGGTCGAGTCGGCGCGCGAGTTGGCGGCTGAAGGAATCCCCGCCGCGTAAAATCGCCGGCAAAGCCGCATCCTGCGCAGCGGCGGCGGCCAAGCCGGTATCGATGCGTTCCGGCGCGACCGCCGCCGTTGGATCCACCCGCACCCAGCCGTGTTTGGCGATCCAAATTTCGCTCCACGCATGCGCATCGGCTTGGCGCACCAGTAAATAATCCCCAATCACTTCACCGCCTTGATAGCCGGTCACAATCCGCGCGGGAATGCCCGCCGCCCGCATCAGCAGGGTAAAAGCCTCGGCGTAGTGTTCGCAGTAGCCTCGGCGGGTTTGGAACAAAAATTGATCCATCCGATTCGCGCCATTCAGCCGACCGGGGCTCAAGGTGTAATGGAAGTTTTCCGTATGAAAATACTGAAGTGCCGCATCCCGCGCGGCTTCCGGGCTGAGCGTTTGCCATTGTTTACCCAGAGCCTTGAGCTGCGGGTTGTCTGGCGGCAGTTGCAGATTGAGTCGTCGTTCAGCGGCGCTGAGTTTGGGTTCGAGCACATAATCTAGCGCGGAGGAAATCGTAAGCCGCGTGCGATCGGTGAGGGATGTTCGAGAAAATAACCCCCCGCTGGCATCCAACAGCAGACTGGGCGGCAAGTTTGTACTCAGCGGCAAAGTCAGGCTGGGCACAAACCGCCGATCGGAAGGCTCCAGTGTGAGGGTGTACCGAATGGGTTCGCCCAAAGCTTTGCCCACATGTTTGGGCACGGCGGCGTTGAAATTGGGTAAATCAGCCTGCCAAGTACCCTCTAATTCGTGGCTCATGACCAACACCCGCCAATATCGCGCAGGCGGCGGCGGAATCGCCCCGTCAAACTGCACCCGAAAAGCCGGGGTCGGGTCTTTGGATAAGGCATCGAAACTACCGGCGGACAGCGTATCGGACAACCCCGTGCGCACTTCGCCCGCCACCGGCTGTTGCACCCCCCACAAACCGCCCGGTGGGCGCGGGAACAGTAAAAAAAGCACCACGGCCACGGGAATCGCCATCAACAACAACTGCCCCGCCGTGCGCAGTCGGGCAAGAATCGTAGAGGGTAGGGCAGAAGGCTGGACAGAAAGCTGGAAAAAGTCGATACCCAGCCAAGCCGTCACCAGCCCAGTAAACAACAGCAGCACAATCAGTGCCGTCAGGATGCCTTGATCGAACAACAACAGGCTGATGCTGAGAAAAAACCCCATCAACAACAACACCCGCCGATCACGCAGCTGGCGCGTCTCCAATAACTTCAGGCTGGCGGTCAGCGTGAGCAGCGCCACCCCGGCATCGCGCCCCCACACACTGTGGTAATGGAAAAAAACCAACAGCCCCGAAACTGCCGCCGCCACAATCAACAGCGGGGCAGAAGGTAAGCGCCACCCCAGCCACTGCGCGCCCATTCGCCAACCGAGCGCCGCCGCCAGAATCAGCCAACTCCACGGCGGCAAATACAGCGCCTGAATACCGATGGCCGCCATCAGCACCCACAGCAAAGCCGGGTCGAGCCGATTCGAGGGCGCCGCCATGCCTTAATTGCTCGCCTGAGATTGGCCGAAACCGGCCAGTAGCTGCCAACACGCCCGACGATGCGCCGCATCCTGCCCAGAACGATCCGCCAAACCCGGCAAACGCAGCGTGAACCGCTGATCACCCACGGCCAACGCATCAATCCACGCACTCAACTGGCAAAGCCGTTGCTCCGTGGTGCCGGGCACCTCGGAAAAATCCAGCAATACCTCGCCCGATTGCGCCGCAACTTGCCCCGCCCACTGCTGGCTCACCAACTGCCCCGTGCGCGCGTAATGCTTAAACGCAATCCGGCTTTGCGCATCACCGGGCACATACGGGCGCAAATGATCGAATTCCTCATCCGTCATCGCACGGGCATCGCCCGCATCCCGAGGATTCAGCACCGGCGCCCGCGCGAAAGGCAAAGAACCCACCCGTGCCGGATACACCCAGCGGGTTTCGGCAGCCTTTGGCAACACACGACGGGCTTCCCACAAGCCCAAGGGATAGCGGCTCGACACCGCCCAACGGGGCGCCGCATACACCCCGCGCGCGAACAGCGGCAACAACAACGCATAATGACTACTGCCCGCCGCCCAACCCAAATCAGCAACCAGCAAATCATCCAGCCACACCGAAACCGACGGATTCGGCAACCGTGCCTGAACATGCAGCGTGCTGCGACCGGGTTCATCGGCAAAATGCGGTGCAACCCCATCCAACTCAATTCGTGCGGCGGACAAAGAACGCCAAGTCTGCCACCCACTGTTCAACAACAGCGAAATAAACAAAAAACTGATGAAAAATATCAGGTTATTTCCATAATTGATCGCAGCCAAAAGCATGGCCAAGGCCAGCGCAATAAAAGCCAAACCGATTTTATGCGGGCGAATCGTAGTAGACATCAGTGGATCGAAAAGCCTTGATCTAAAAACCTTGGAAGAATGCTGTGCGCAGTCGAAGGCAAGTATCGACGGAATCTGCGGAAAAGGGTAGGGCGGAACCCCCGGCAGAACACCCAGCCCCATCCCACACTTCCGGTGGACACCACCCCATCAACCGGCTAAGATGCGCGCGTCATTTTGCGCCCGTAGCTCAGATGGATAGAGTACAGCCCTCCGAAGGCTGGGGTCA
>DYMR01000033.1:0-2064 GCA_020721485.1 Halothiobacillus neapolitanus
GGCCTCGCCGTCATCCAGCACCCGCGCCGCTGCCCTCGCCGGTAGGGTATGAATGCCTTCGATCAATAATCGATCCGCCAGTTCGGTGCTGGCTGCCTTGGCCGCGCCGCTGCGATGCGTCGCTAAGGCCGCTGCCACGCGCGCTTGGCGGGGATGCAGCAGCGTCCAAGTGAGCCAGTCCGGCGCGCGTTCGGGCTTTAAGTGCAAATCCGGCAAAGTCTCGAATCGGGCGATGACGGGATCCCCCTCGCCCAGCTCCGGCGGGGTGTTCCAAATGCCCATTGCCCGCCAGCGCGCGCCCAAAGAAAAACGAGACAGCCACACGGTGATGGGCGCCGCCAGCAACAGCGACAGGCTGATCGGAATCGTCCAAAAGAAAAAGTTGGCATTCAGGCTCAAGGCCAACCCTGACCAGCCAATCGCCAACAACATCCCCGGCGCATGGCGAATCAGGGCTTGCACCCAGCCGATTTCATCGCTGCGGTTCTGCCCCGCCCAACGCACGGTCACATTCAACACGGCCTGCACGACATAGGCCGAGTGCGCCAGCATGCGAATGGGCGCGAGCAAAATCGAGAATAAGTTTTCCAGCAAAAACCCTTGCAACAGCCGCCCGGTGCCGCCAAAACCGGCGCGGCGGCGGCGGTCGAATACCAATAATTCGAACAAGGCGAGCAATTTGGGCAGAAACAAAGTCACCAGCGTGCTGGTCACCAAGGCGACCGCCCATTGTGGGTGCCACTGCGGCCAGTTGGGGTACAAACTGCGCGGATCGGGGAAATAGTTGATGTCGCCTGCCGCAAATTGCGCCACTTCAATGGTGGAAAACAGCAGGAACAAAAACCAGACCGGCGAGGCGAGATAGGCAAAAATCCCGTTCATGAACGCCATGCGATGCGCCGTGGCCATGCCGCGTTCGAGCGCCAAAAACTTCACATGTTGTAGGTTGCCTTTCGACCAGCGCTTGTCGCGAATCAGCTCATCATCGAGCGAAGGCGGCGATTCTTCGTAACTGCCTTCGATGGCCGGTTCCAGCCAAACTTCGTAGCCGGCACGGCGAATAAACGCGGCTTCAACAAAATCATGGCTCAACACCGTGCCGCGCCACAGCCCCAAGCCGCGCATACCGCGCAGGCCGCAATGCGCCATAAAAGCCTCGGTGCGGATGATGGCGTTATGCCCCCAAAACACGGCTTCGTTGAGTTGCAGCGCGGCCAAGCCTTCGCTAAACAACGGGCCATACAAATGGGTGACAAATTGCTGCATCCGCGCGAACGCCGAGTGGGCATTGAACAGCGTGGGCACGGTTTGAATCATGCCGGCACGCGGTTCGCATTCCATGAGTTTGACCAAGGTCACGAGGGCCTGGCCGGACATGACGCTGTCGGCATCAAACACCACAAAGTATTTGAACGCCCGCCCCCAGCGACGCAAGAAATCCGACACATTGCCGGTTTTCGCCTTCAAATTCACCCGGCGACGGCGGTAATGCAGCCGCCCGTGCAAATCCAGCGCATCGCAGAGATGCAGCCAAGCCGCCCGCTCTTCCAGCCACACTTGCGGATCGCGGCTGTCGGAAAGCACAAAAAACTCGAACGAATCCAGCGCACCCGCCGCCATGACCGATTCAATGCTTGCCCGCAATCCGCGAAATACCCGCTCCACATCTTCATGATAAATCGGCAAAATTACGGCGGTTTTGACCAAGGCCACCGAATCCAGCCGTGCGGCATGGCGGCGCAAAATGCCCAAAGCATCCCCGCGCCCCCGATAGCGACGGCGCAGAAAAAACCCGAGCAAGGCCATCCACGAACCAGCAGCCACAAACGCATACAGCGGAATGAAGGTAATGAGGATCGCTTTTTCGATGGGCGTGCTGCCGTGGTAGGGCAGCACCAAGACCATGCCCCACACCCCGGCGGCGGTTTGCGCCAACACGAACAGGGTAAATATCCAGCGACGCAGCAAGGCGCGGCTGCGATAGGTATCGGGCTGGTGCAGCCAAGGACTGACGCGCGAGACGCTCATGACGGTGCCTGCGGGGTGGGCGTTTGTGTGGGCGTG